>SVGK01000124.1 GCA_015056395.1 Clostridiales bacterium | reverse complement strand
CCTTCGGGCAGGCTGCCCTCCGTGAGCAGATCGGCGCACAGGCCGCCCGACAGCCGCGCGCACGTCCGGCTCAGGTCGAGCCCCACCACGCGCATGGCGGGATAGCGCGCCTTCAGGTACACGGGGTTCAGGCCGCAGGCGATGTCCAACAGGCTCTCCGGCACGCCGGTCGCCGCGAACAGCTTTTCATACAGCTGATCCATGCGCGTCAGCGGCAGCCTTTCGCGCGTGGACGCGTGCTTCATGAGGAGGCCTTCGAGCGCCGCGTCGTCCATGCTCTCGGGAAGGCAGGCGTCTTCCGCGGACAGATAGGCGCCGGAAATGCCGTGCAGCTTCTCGCGCACGGCCTTTTCCAGCGCCTTCTCGTTCCTGTAACGCCCTTCGCATTCAAGCGCGATGCGCTTCACGGCGTCCGGGCAGATGTCCGCGTATTTCTTCGAGCGCGTGATCCTGTCGATCACAGCCTGTGTGTTCATGTGGCGTCCTCTCTCAGCAGCTCCATGAGCCTTCCGTAGAACCGCAGGTTGTGCGCGGTCGCCAGCCGCTGCGCGTACGGATCCCCCACCTTCGTCAGGTGGTGCAGATAGGCGCGGGAATGGCCGCGGCAGAGCGCACAGTCGCACCCTTCGTCCACGGGCCGCCCGTCGCGGCGGTGCGCCTCGTCCATGACATAATGGAAGCGATAGAACTTCCCGTCCGCCCTGCGCACGCCCTGCGGCGTATCCATGCCGGGCAGGAACGTGTACAGCCGCCCGTGGCGCGCCTCGCGCGTGGGTATCACGCAGTCGAACAGCGTGTAGCCCATCTCGACGCACTTCACGATCTCCTCGGGCCGCCCCAGGCCCATGGCGTACTTGACCTTGCCGTCAGGCATGGCGTCGGCCGCCATTTTGAGTATGTCCCCGCGGAAATTCCCCTGTGCATCAAGCGGCCAGCCGCCGAAGCCATAGCCGTCGAAGCCGATCTCTTCGAGCCGCCGGCCGCACTCCATGCGCAGCGCCGGATCGCTGCCGCCCTGTACGATGCCGAACAGCCTGGGCTTCACTGGCATGCGCTTCGCCAGCTTGTCGAACTCGTCCCGGCAGCGCCGTCCCCAGCGTACCGTGCGCTCCACGCTCATGCGCTGCACATCGTCCGGATCGTCCGGATGCGTGCACATGTCCAGCGCCATCATGATGTCCGAACCGTACTGGAACTGCGCCTGTATGCACTTCTCAGGCGTGAACGTGAGCTTCTCGCTGCCGCGGTCGGGCCGGAATATGATCTCCTTGTCGCGGATCTCGCCGTAGTCCGGGTTCTCGCGTATCAGCGAATAGAGCTGGAAGCCGCCCGAATCGGTCAGTATATGCCCCCTGTAGCCGGTGAACCCGTGCAGGCCGCCCAGCTGCTTGACCAGCTTCGCGCCGGGCTTCGTCATCAGGTGATAGCTGTTCATCTCGCAGCCTGAAAGCCCCGCGGCTTCCACGTCGTCGAACGACCCCGCGCGTATCGCGCCGTAGGTCGCGTCCGGGAAGAACGCCGGAAGCCTCAGAAGCCCCGCGGGCGTGTTGAGCGCGTTCACCGGAACCTGACCGCCGTGCCGTAGGCCATGATCTCGGCCGCGGACTGCATGATGGAGGACGTCGTGAAGCGCAGGCCCACGATGGCGTCCGCGCCCAGCGCCCCGGCCTCTTCCTGCATGCGCTGCATGGCGATGTCGCGCGCCTTGTCCATCATCTCGTTGTACTTCTTGAGTTCCCCGCCTACCAGCGTCTTGAGCCCCGCGCCTATGTCGCGGAACGCATTCACGGTCTGTATCGTGCTGCCCTTCACAAGGCCCAGCACCTCGTATTCCCTTCCCGGGATCAGTTCCGTCGTCGTCAGCAGCATGTCTCCGCACTCCTTTCCGCAGCTTCGATCACGTGTCGAAGCAGTATCGATGTGGTCACCGCGCCCACGCCGCCCGGCACCGGCGTGATCGCCTGAACGACGGGCTCGACCTCGTCGAACACGCAGTCGCCCGCGATGGCGCCGCGCCCGCCCTTTGCGTTCGGCTTGTCCTCGTCCCAGTTGATCGACACGTCGATCACGATCTGTCCCTCGCGCACGAATTCCCGCGTGAGCGACCCGAGCTTTCCGGCGGACGTGACCAGCACGTCCGCAGTGCGCGTTATACCCGGCACGTCGACCGTGCGCGTGTGGCACGTCGTCACCGTGGCGTTCGCCGCCATCAGCATCATGGAAAGCGGCCTGCCCACGACCATCGACCGGCCGATCACCACCGCGCGCTTGCCGGTGAGATCCACGCCGTAGTGGCTGAGCATCGCCATACAGGCCTCGGGCGTGCACGGCGGGAAGCCCAGGTCGGCGCGTCCTTCGAACACGCCGGCGTTCGAGAGGTCCGTCATGCAGTCCACGTCCTTCTCGGGGCGCAGGCGGTTCATGATCTCCGTCTGATATGCCCTCAGAGGCCCGGGCAACGGCCTGAAGAGCAGCACGCCGTGCACGCTGTCGTCTTCATTGAGCGCGTCGATCACGTCAAGGAGTTGGTCCCTGTCCGCGTCCGCGGGGAGCATATGGCGGCGCACCGCGATGCCCACGCCCTCCGCGCGCCGCATCGCGCCGCGCTCATAGGACAGGTCCGACGGATCCTCCCCCACGCGGACGATCGCAAGCGTCGGCTGGACGCCCCTTGCGCTGAGTCGCTGCGCGCGCGCGGCGACATCGCCGTCTATGGACTGCGTGACTTCCTTACCAAGCAACAGCTTTGCCATGGTCACCTCCGAGGGTCGAGATATCTTTCTATTCTTCCAGCTTCGTCCTGACGCCGTCGAACACCTCCTGCGCCATGGGGACGTACTTGTCGAGCATGCGCCTCGCGTTGACCTCAATCTCCTCCGCGCGCGCGCGATCCCTGAGCGTCCTCGTGTTGATGAACACGTTGAGGCTCGCGCTCTCGAGCGCCGCCCGAAGGCACGCCGCAGCGCAGCCCGCGTCCGAAACGGCGAGCCTCGAGCCCTTTTCCGCAAAGAGCTTTGCCAGCTCTATGGCCTCGCAGCATAGCTCCATGATCCTGACGGGCGGCCGGCAGGCGCACAGCGTGGCCTCCTCGAGCACCTGGGCCCTGGTCGGGTCGTCCCTGGGTATGCCGTATGCCTTCGAGAGCGGCTCGAACGCCTCCGCGTCCGCCTCGACCTGTTCGAGCAGTCGGGCCTGTATGTCGCTGCACCGCGCGCGCAGCGCGATGATCTCCTCTTCGACGTCGGCATATCTCTTCTTGCCGACGGTCAGCGCGCCCACCATATTGCCAAGCGCCGTGCCGACAGCGCCCACCAGCGCCGCCGCGCCGCCGCCGCCGGGCACGGGCCGCGAGGAAGCGAGCGCCTCGACGAAGCCCGCGCAGCTCAGACCGACGATCTCTTCGTTCATCGTGCACCTCCGTTGCGCGCTGTCAGAACAGGCCGTGGACCTTGCCCGTCTCCGTGTCCACGTCGACGCGCCTGTAGGCGGGGTTCGACGCGGTGCCGGGCATCATGGATATGGTGCCCGCCATCGGGCACAGGAAGCGCGCGCCGCCGTACTCCAGTATGTCCCTGATGGGCAGCGTCCAGCCCTTCGGCACGCCCTTGAGCGCGGGGTCATGGGAGAGGGACAGGTGCGTCTTGACCATCATCGTGGCGTAGTCGGCATACTTGGGATCGCTTTCGAAGCGCTTCGCCTTGGCCACGGCCGCGGGCGCCCATTCGACGCCGTCCGCGCCGTAGACCTCTTTGGCGATCAGCTCCACGCGCTGCCTGAGCGGCAGGTCCATTTCATACAGGAACTTGAGATCGACCGGCTCCTCGCACGCGGCGACCACCGCTTCGGCCAGCTCGACGGCGCCCTTGCCGCCATTGCGCCAGTGGTCGCTCACCGCGCAGCGCACGCCGCGTTCGGCGCAGAGCCTGCGGATCAGGTCGAGCTCCGCCTGCGTGTCCGTGTAGAAGCGGTTGATGCACACGACCGGGTTGATGCCCGACTTCTTGATCGTGGAAACGTGATGGAACAGGTTCGCGCAGCCCTTTTCGAGCAGCTCGAGATTTTCTTCTTTATATTCCGGCGCGAGATCGTGTCCCGGCACGACCTTCGGCCCGCCGCCGTGCATCTTGAGCGCGCGCACCGTGCAGACCAGCACGCTCACGTTGGGCTTGAGGCCGCTCAGGCGCGTCTTGACGTTCCAGAACTTCTCGAAGCCTATGTCGGCCGCGAAGCCGGACTCCGTGACGTGGTAGTCGAACATCTTGAGGCCCATCCTGTCCGCGATGACCGAGCTTTGGCCTATGGCGATGTTCGCGAACGGCCCCGCGTGCACGAGCACGGGCTGATGCTCCACCGTGTAGCACATGGTCGGGTTGATCGTGTTGCGCATCCAGGCCGTCATGGCGCCCGCGACCTCCAGGTCCTCGCACGTGATGGGTTTGCCCGAGCGGCTGTACGCCACCACGACGTCGCCTATGCGCCTGCGCAGGTCCTTCAGGTCGCTCGCCACAGCCAGTATCGCCATGAGTTCCGACGACACGGCGATGTTGAAGCCCGATTCCATCGTGTAGCCGTCGCGCACGCCGCCTAAGCCCATCACGATGTTGCGCAGCCCCTGCGCGCAGAAGTCCATGACCCACTTCATCTCCACGCGCTTGGGGTCGACGTCCAGGCGCGTCAGCCCCTTCTCGGCCAGCACGTCGTCTGCGTAGTTGCGCTCGTGCTGCATGCGCGCGTTCAGCGCGACCATGGCCAGGTTGTGGGCGTTCGATATGTCGTTGATGTCGCCGGTCAGCCCCAGCGAGAACTCCGTCATGGGTATCAGCAGCGCGTTGCCGCCGCCGGCCGCCGTGCCCTTGACGTTCATGGTCGGGCCGCCGGAGGGCTGCCGCAGCGCGCCGCCGACGTTCTTGCCGATGTAGCCCAGGCCCTCGATCAGGCCCAACGACACGGTCGACTTGCCCTCGCCCAGCGGCGTGGGCGTGATGGCCGTGACCTCGATCAGCTTCCCGTTCGGCCTGTCCTCAAGGCGCTTCATGATCTTCAGAAAGTCGAGCTTGGGTGTCCTGCCGTAGGGTATGATCTCATCCGCCTGCAGGCCGAGCTTATCGCGGAAGTGTTCCACGGGCGGAAGCGTCGCTTCAGCCTCCTCGGCGATCTGCCAATCCTTGTAGATGGTCGGGTCGAGCATCGGTCAATCCTCCTTTTTCGTTCGGATGTGCTGTGCCGTGGTCATATCATGGACGGGCGGCGCGGTCGATCCCGCGCGCCGCCTCGAGCGCGCCGCGCCAGTCGGCGATGCCGCCCATGTTCGTCACGTTTTCAAAGCCCTGTGCCTCCAGCCGCGCCTTCGCGCGCGCGGCGCGCCCGCCGCTCAGGCAGTAGAGATACAGGGGCGTCTCCTCATCCGCGCCGGCCTTCCAGATGCCGTTCAACGCCTCCAACGGCACGTTGACGGCGCCTTCGATGTGGCCCTCCGCGTATTCGTCAGGCGTGCGCACGTCCACGATCATCGCGCCCTCCGCGCGCGCCTTTTCGGTGTATCCGTTGATATCCATCGTTCAAAGCACCTCGCTGTAGCTGCGTATGTGATCGTCCGCCAGCGCCATTATGCGCTCCCTTTGGAGGCGCGCCGTGCCGTCCTCTATGGCCAGCACCCTGCACCCGCACCGCTTCGCCGTCTCGATGGCGTAGAGCGCGTCCTCCACGACCAGGCACCTCTCCGGGACCGTGCCCAGGCGGCGCGCCACGATGTGGAAGTACTCCCCGCGCTCCTTGCCGAAGCCGTATTCCTTCGCATCGGTGACGAATTCGAACCTGTCCAGAAGCCCAAGGCGCTTCAGCCCGTCGCTTGCATAGGCGCGCGGCGCGCCCGTTGCCACGCACAGGCGCTTGCCCTCGGCCGCAAGCTTGTCCAGAAACGCGGCCACATATCCGTCCTTCAGCTGCGCGTCGTACAGGTAGTGGCGGTGCATATAGCCCTCGAGCTCCGTGACCAGCGTCTCCATGCCGCCCCATTCGCGGCCCATGCGCGCGCCGATCTCCGGTATCAGCCTGCGCGACGATGTGTCGTGCATGCGCACCAGGTCCTCCGGCTCCACGGGCCAGCCGTGGTGCAGCATGTATTCGAGCGACGTGTAGCGCCAATAGCGCATCGAGTCGAGCAGCGTGCCGTCCATGTCGAATATCGCCGCGTCCACATCAAACCGCATTTTCCGCCTCCATGAGCTTTTGGTCCCAATGGCTCATATAGAAATGCCAGAGCAGCGGCGCCAACCCTATCGCCCATCCCAGCGGCGACGCGAGCCATATGCCGAAGCGTCCCATCAGCATCGAAAGCGCTATGGAGAAGCCTATCTTCGAGCACAGCTCCAGTATGGACGACATGAGCGTGGGCCTGACCATGCCCATGCCGCGCAGCGCGGAGCTGTAGAGCCATATGGCCGCCAGCAGCGGCAGCGTCACGGAGTACACGCGCACGATCTCCAGCGCCGCTGAAATGATCTCCTGCTCCTTCGCCTCGACGAACATGAGCACCAGCGGCCGTCCAAGCAGCGCAAGCACCAGCATCGATATGCCCGTCAGCACGCCCAGCAGTACGAGTGCCTTCCTGACGCCCTGGCGTATCCTTGCGTACTTCTTCGCGCCGAAGTTCTGGCCTGAATAGACCGAGAACGAGAAGGCGACCTGGCTGATCAGCACCGTGACGATCTGTTCGACCTTGCCGCCCACCGTGTACGCAGCGACCGTGTTGGTGCCGAAGCCGTTGACCACGCGCGTGATGACCAGCTGCCCCACCGTGATCAGCAGGTTCTGCAAAAGCATGGGCAGCGCGATCCTGAAAAAGCGCCGCACCGTGTCGGCTTCGGGCCGCAGGTTCGCACGTTCGAAGTGCAAAAGCGGATACTTCCGCCACATGTACACGCACGAACACACGGCCGATATGATCTGCGAGAGCACCGTCGCCCACGCCACGGCCGCGATCCCGTTCGCCGCGCCGAACAGGAACACGAACGATATGTCCAGCACGATGTTGAGCACGGAGCATACAATCAGGAATATCAGCGGCGTGCGGCTGTCGCCTATGGCGCGCAGCACGGAGGACGCGCTGTTGTAGAACATCTGGCCCACGAACAGCCCGCACGTCACACGCACATATACCGTCGCGCCCGGCAGTATGTCCTCGGGCGTGTCGAGCAGCCTCAAAAGGCTTTCGGCGCACGTGAAGGCAAAGGCGGCGATCAGCAGACTGAAGCCCGTGCAGACGATCAGCGAAAGCCCCATCATGCGGTGCACGCCCCGCTCGTCCCGCGCGCCGAAGTTCTGCGATATCAGCACGGACATGGCGTTCGAAAGCGCCACGCCCAAAAGCAGTATCAGCATCGTCGTGGAGGACGTCGCCCCCACCGCGGCCAGTGCCTGCGCAGAGACGAAGCGCCCCAGCACCATGGTGTCGACCAGGTTGTACAGAAGCTGGAACACGCTCCCGATCAGCATGGGTATCGCAAAGCGTATCAGAAGGCGCATGGGATCGCCCTGCGTCATGTCCAGCGCGCCCTTACGGCGTTCCAAGGTCATCCCTCCCCGAGGTTTTCAAGCGCCTCTTCGATCAGCGCCCATGTGCCCGTCCCCTGCGCGAGATCGGGCCGGCCGCCGCCGCGGCCTCCCGTCGCCTGTGCCGCCTGCTTCATGAGCTTTCCCGCGTCACGGCCCGCGGCCGCGCCGCAGCCGATCACCACCGGCGTCAGGCCCTCGCCTTCCGCGCGCAGC
>SVGK01000123.1 GCA_015056395.1 Clostridiales bacterium | reverse complement strand
TCACCAGCACGGGCCTGTTCGACTTGTGCCACGCGGATATGTCCATGGGATCTGCGTCGGCGTCGGCCCACAGAAGCCCCATGCAGTAGGCGGGGCTGGTGTCGCTTGCGGAATAGGTCAGGAATATCCTGTCGCCGTGGCGCACGAACGCCGGCCCTTCGTTGACCCAGAACTCGTGGCGCTCCCACGCATAGGTGGGGGAGGAGAGCAGCATCTGCGGCGTATCCAGCGTGAGGGCGTCCTTCATGCGCGCGATGTACAGGTTCGAGATCTTGCGCGCCACGGAGACCTTCTCCGCCCACACGCAGTACAGCCCGCCGTTGTGCTCGAACACCGTCATGTCCAGCGAGAAGTCCGTGAAGCTGAAATCGTCTCCGTCCGCGCGCTTCAGCATGCCGCACTCGCGCCAGGGATCCTTCATGGGGTCGTCGCCCTCGCAGGCGAGCACCCAGGGGCGTATGTTCCAGATGTCGTCCTTTTCGCCGGCAGCGAAGTAGATGTACCAGCGCCCGCCGATCAGGTGCAGCTCCGGCGCCCATATGTGCTTGCTCATGACGCCGCTCTCGTGCGCGCGCCACACGGTCGTCTCGGCGGCCCCGCGCAGGCCTTCCAGCGAATCCGCGGCGCGCAGCACGATGCTGTCGTACGCCGGCACGGACGCGGTGAAGTACCACCTGTCGTCATGGCGCAGTACGAACGGGTCGGCGCGCTGTTCGATGAAGGGCGTGTTCAGCCGCGTCTTCTTATAGTCATATCGGTTCATTTCGATCTCTTCCTTCCGTCCGCATCCTGGCATTATCGTTCATCATACTATCAAAAGCGCGGGCGGTTGTCAAGCCGACGCCTGTTAGCGGAATGAGACAACACTTTGTCACGGATATAGGGCGGCGATCAGCGGTATGCGCAGCTCTGCCTCGGTGAAGCCGGCGTGGTTCCCGCGGTACGCCCTTCCGGCGTATATGATTTGCAGGTTGCCTGTGGCGATGGCGAGGAAGTCGCCCAATAGCTGTGCAAGGCGCGGGTGATCCCTGCCCTGGCCGAATATGCGCGATTCGAGGACCTGCTGCCTTGTAAGCAGACGAAATGTGTCGGAAAAGCGCGCTTCAAAGTGTCGCTGAAACGCATCCATGCATTCGGGCTTCACGAAGAAACTGATCGTGCGCGCCTCAATGCTTGGGCGGCGCTGGAGCATGTCACACAGCATGGGGTCGTCGTCAAGGAACGCGGTGCTCACGTCGATGTGGCCGTGATCCGCCGTGACGAGCAGAAGCGTATCTTCGAGCGCGTCGCTCAGGTGCGCAAGGGACGCTTCGATGCCGCGCAGCGCGTCGCGTACGGCGTCGGCCCCGGTGCCTTCGAGGTGCATCGTGTGATCCGGGTCGTCCCAGTAGGCATAGGTGAACGTGCGGCTCGGTGCGCGTGTGGCGTCCAGTATCTGATCGCAGAACCGGGAAAAGTCCTTGCGCGGCTTCATGCTGAACGACGCGAGGGAGCGCGCCGAAACGCCTGTTTCGCCTATCGCGCGGATGATGCTTCTGTAAGGAAGCAGCTTTTCCGCGAGGTTCGGTCCGTCCAGCCGTGCGCCGGTATCGTTGTCCGTGTTCCAGAAGTAGGAGACGTTTCTGTCGACCTCCGGGAAGTACGCCGACCAGCCCAGCCACCCCGTCTCGTTGGGTGTCCTGCCGCTCAGCAGCGCAGTTGTGGCGGCTACGGTGGTCGGCGGGAACACGGAGGAGTATTCCGCCACGAGGTGCGCGCGAAGGAAGCCGTCCGGCGCGAGGTGTTTCCGGAGTATGTTCATGCCCAGCCCGTCCAGCAATACGACGACCACGTTCTTCCATGGCCTGTCGAGCAGCGTGTCCGCCGCTGGAAACGTCGCGTTCGGCGGCTCGATGCCGTAATATTTAAGAAGCGAACAGCCGAGGTTTGCGGGCGTGGGAGAGAGGATGGGGAGAGAAGGAAGCGGCATAGCGGACTCCTTTCTGCATATATAGCTGTGTGCACCGTCTACGGAGACGCTGCCGCCATTGTCAACTGCTATCTGTCAACTGTTAACTGACAGCGTGTTCCCCATCACCCTCTCCATCCTCCGCCCGATCTCCTCTCTGTCCATCTCCGCCTCCGTCGCGCCGACATGTTCCACGCAGACGGAAGCGGCGGCGTTGGCGAACGCGGCGCATTCGACGGGCGCGCGCCCCTCCAGCAGCGCGCACTGGAACGCCGCCGCGAACGTGTCGCCCGCGCCGGTGCTGTCGACGGCGCGTACGCCCGGCATGGCCGGCACGCGCGCCAGGCCGTCCCCGTCCGCGATCAGGCAGCCCTCGCCGCCAAGCTTCAGCGCGACGTGTCCCGCGCCCGCGTAAAGCAGCGCCCTGGCGATGGCTTCGGGGTCGGTCTCGCCCGTCAGCACCGCGGCCTCGCTGGCGTTGGGAAAGAACCAGTCCAGCTGTGAAAGCACAGGGGAGAGCGCCCGCGCTGTCTCGCCGTGCTTCGCGCGCGTGCTGTCCGCGCACGTCAGCTTGCCAGCGGCGCGGCAGCGCCCGATGAGGCAGGCCATCTCCGAAATGCCCAGCTGCGGGGACACGAACAGGCTGGCAAGCGTGGCGATGCGCGCCTGGCGGAACGCGTCCGTGTCCAGCGCGGCGAGCGCGTCCTCGAGCGTGAACCTGCGCAGTGTGCTTCCCGGATCCGTGACGAAGTGCCGCTCGCCCGCAGGGTCCACGAGCACGAGGTTCACGCCGGTCGGCACGCCCGCAAGCGTCGCGGCGTCCAGCGCGATCCCCTCGCGCGCCGCGTGCGCGCGTATGAACCGCGCCGCGCCGTCGTCGCCCAGCGTCGTGCGCAGCGCGGCGCGGCGGCCCAGCCGCGAAAGCACAGTGGCCTCGTTCAGCGCGTCTCCGCCCGTGGACAGCGCGATGTGTTCCGCGGGCGTGCTGTCGCGGGAAAACACGTCGGGTCCCACGGGGCGCGCGACGGCGTCGACGATGGCCGCGCCGAACAGGTATACTTCGATATTTGCCATATTGTGACCGCCTTGTGATTTTTTGTCTCTATTATACCCTATAAGCCCGTTGGTTTCAACTTTTTACATGTTATCCCCTTGCCTTTTTGCGTATCAAATGATATAATTCCAATGTTTGACGGCTTAACCCCTTGAAGGAGGTGTAATAGAAAATGGGCAAGTATTGTGAGGTCTGCGGCAAGGGCGTTATTTATGGCAACAATGTCAGCCACTCCAACCGCAAGACGCGCCGCACCTGGGCTCCCAACACGCAGAAGGTCCGCGTGATGGTCAACGGCACCCAGAAGCGCATGAGTGTTTGCACGCGCTGCCTGCGCAGCAACAAGGTCGAGCGCGCTGTCTGACGCCCGATCCGGTCTAAACCGATGGCGAAAGCCTCTCCCAACCGACGCGTTGCGGAGGGGCTTTTGCGTTTGCTTCCTTATATAATGACGGAAATGTGCTCAAACTGCACGCTGATATTGACTTTTTGCGCAAGTTTTGTATCAACTCTTGCAACAGCCGCGGAATCCCTGTATAATGACAGGGTATAATTATGCCCTATGCATGGAACTTCACCGAAGTTGAGGTGGTATAACGATGAGCCGCACCATCAACACAGGCCCCAGTATGGACTTTGACGAACTGAGGCGGCGTCACGAACAGTATAAACAGCGCCAGAACGCCACGCGCGCGGCACAAAAGCCCGCAGCGCCTAAAAAGCCCGTGCCCGTGCGCACCGATGTCGTGCGCGCAAAGCCCGCGCCCGTGCGTGAAGAGCCCGTGCGGCCCGCCGAGTCCGTATATGAGGAGCCGGCCGTCGAAGAGGCCGCGGCGGAAGCGCCGGTCGCCTCCCAGCCGTCCGCCGAAGTGCCTGCGCCCGAGACGCCCGTGGCCGAGGAGCCTGTCGCCGCGGCACCCGCGGACCAACAGGACGATGTGCTCGAACCGGACGAGGTGTACGAGCCCGACGAGGTGTACGAGCCCGACGAGGCCGTGACGCCCGAGCCCGCGGCGGAACAGGCCGATCCCTTCGACGTGGACATACCCGAGGAGCCGGAGCAGTTCTACGACGACGAGGTCTTCGAGGCGCAGCCCGCGCAGGAGGCCGAAGCGCCGCGGCAGCCCGCGCAGGAGGCCGAAGCGCCGCAGGACATCGACGATATCTTCGATGATGTGCCCGAGGAGCAGGAAGCGGCAGCGACAGAAGAGGACGAGCCGTACGCATTCGACGAGCACGACGACGCGGAGCCAGACGAGGCGGACGATTCGAACGACAACCCGTTCAGCGGCTTCAAACCCCTTGCCAGGGGCCTCAGCGGGTTCTTCAAGCGCTTCGTGTCGCGCGACGAAGAGGAAGAGGCCGAGGACGACTTCGCGGATGCTGACGACGAGACCGAGGTCGAGGTCGCGGACGCGCCTGAGGAGGATCCGTTCGACGAGTTCGACGAGACAGACGAGGAGCCCAAGGCCAAGAAGAAGGGCTTCAGGCTGTTCGGACGCGGCAAAAAGGCAAAGCCTTTGGAGTACGACGACTCCGACGAGGCAGAGGGCTTCGACGACGACGAGGACGCGCCCGAGCCGCAGACGGCTGCGGCCGAGGCCCCCGAGGCTCCGGAGGCCCCTGAAGCCCCCGCGCCCGTCGAAGCGGCCGTGGAGGACGTTGCCGGGGCGGTCATGCCCGCGGCGGACGTCATCACGGAGCCCGCCGACGTATTGGACATCGACGCGGCGCCGGAGACCCAGGACCTCTGGAACGGCGGCGACGCCGAAGCCGCCGACCCGTGGGCGGACGACGAGGAAGAGGACGAAGAGGACGAGAAGCCCAAAAAGAGCGGCTTCAGCCGCTTCCTGAGCCTGTTCCTGGTCAAGGACGACGACGAGGAAGAGGACGAGGCCGACGACGGATCCGAAGAGGACGAAGAAGCTTCCGAGGACGAAGAGGACGAAGCCGCCGAAATAGAGTTGGAAGAAGACGAGGACGAGGACGAGGACGACGGCGAAGAGCCCGAACCGAAGCCCAAAAAGAAGAGATCCATATTCCCCTGGCACAGAAAGCCCAAGGCGGAGGAACCCGAGGACGAAGACGACGACTGGACGGGCGATGCACCGCTCAAAGGAGGATTCACCATGGCTGAGACGAACAAAGTGGACACGGGATTGACCGAGGAGTTGGCCGCAAATCTGCAGGGCGGCATGTCACGCCGCGAGCGCAGGGAGATGGCGGCGCGCCTGGCCGCGGAGGAAGCGGCGCGCAAGGCGGCAGAAGAGCCCGTCGTCGAGGAGGTCGTCGAGACCATGGCGGAAGTGGTCGAGGAGGCCCCGAAGAGCGCAAGCCTGTTCGACGAGGTCGCGCAGGAGGAAGCCCCGAAGATCATCGAGGACGACGACGAGCCGGACGAGCCCACGCTCATATACAGCCGCATATCCGAGACCGTGAAGGAAGAAAAGAAGGAAGAGGAGCCCGAAGAGAAGGAAGAGGAAAAGAAGGGCCGCTTCTCGCTGTTCCGCAAGCACGACGACGCGGCGAAGGACGAGGACGATGACGACGACGAGGACAACGATGACGACGAAGAGGACGAGTCCCCGAAGAAGGAACGCCGCGGCCTGTTCGGAAAGAAGGCCTCCTCACGCTATGACGAGGATGAGGAGGACGACGATGACGACTACGACGAAGACGACGATGACGACGAGTACGACGCCTATGACGACTACGACGACGATTATGACGACGACGATGACGATGACGAGCATCGCCCCGTCGGCAAGCGCATCGCGGGCTTCTTCAAGGCGATACTGGCCATCGTGCTGATACTGCTGCTGGTGGTCGTCGCGCTCAACTTCCTGGATTACTTCAACGTGGTCAGCATGGACCGCGTGTGGGACCGCTACTACGACAAGGCGCCCAAGGCGTTCGACGTGATGTTCCCCAGCCACGCCTTCAAGCAGGCCGCGCCGGATGAGAGCCAGTTCACGCCCGTGGACGGCGCACCCGCAGACCAGGCGCAGCCGGCGGAGCAGGCGCAGCCCGAGGCGCCCGCGCTGCCCGACCTGCCCGAGGAGGAAGCGCCCGCCGAAGCCGAAGCGCCGGCCGACGCGCCTGCCGAGGCCGAAGCGCCCGCCGGCAACGGCGTGTCGCTGGATACGGTGGGAGGCACGCTGGGCTGATCGCCCGATGGCCGATGCGACAGGGACCGTCTCGATGAGGCGGTCTCTTTGATTTTAGGATATAGGATGGAGGGACACGGGCGCCATGGATGGTGCCCTGCGGGGAAATGTGCGGGTAAGGATGTATGATCCCGTAGGGGCGAGACCTGCCTCGCCCGCGACGCACCTCCTAAGAAAATGCATCATAGTCGGCGATACGAGCGCCATAGATGCCCCGCGGACATGCTCAAGCGGAAAGGACCACGCTTAATCCCATGTCGCAAATACCCCCGTTTGCACAGTGCTGCGGGCCTGTTCCCGCCACAATGCGAAATTTGTTTTGCCGCTCGTTATGCAATCGTTGCAAAAAGGGACCTTCGCTGCGTACATTTGACGCAAATGAATCGAAAATGCGCATTATAGAATCGAAAATGAAAACACGTTTTGGCTCTGTTGTGATAACATTATACTGACAGGCAAGCCCTGATGAGGCGTGCCATAAACAAGGAGGAAAGACCATGAAGAAGATCGTTACCCTGATGCTGGTCGTGGCGATGACGCTGGCCATGTGCTCCGTCGCGTTCGCCGCGGAAGACGGCAAGATCACCATTTGGACCTGGGACCCGAACTTCAACATTGCTTCCATGAACATCGGCGCTGAGATGTATAAGGCCGACCATCCGGACGTCGAGATCGAGATCCAGGAAGTCGCCTCTGAGGACATCGAGACCGCCGTCGCGCAGGCCGCCGTCGCGGGCAACCTGGACACCCTGCCCGACATCATGCTCTGCCAGGACAACTCCTTCCAGAAGATGGTCACCAACTATCCCGAGGTCTACACCGACATCACCGACATGTATGACTTCGAGGGCTTCGGCGAGGCCAAGCAGGCCTACTCCATCGTGGATGGCCGCCACTACGGCATCCCCTTCGACGCCGGCACCGTCGTCGCCGCGTACCGCACGGACTACCTTGAGCAGGCCGGCTTCACCGTGGCTGACCTGACCGACATCACCTGGTCCGAGTTCGCCGAGAAGGCGGCCGTGATCAAGGAGAAGGTCGGCAAGCCCGTGTTCTGCACCCAGGCCGGCTCCGGCGACTGGGTCCTGATCATGGTCCAGAGCTGCGGCGCTTCCATGTTCACCGAGGACGGCGCTGTCAACCTGAAGAACAACGAGGCCATCAAGGCCGCCATCACCACCTACGCGCAGCTGGTCAAGGACGGCATCATCCTGGAGACCAACAGCTGGGACGAGATGGTCGGCACGCTGGCCAACGAGTCCGTCTGCGGCACCTTCAACGGCTGCTGGATCCTGGGCTCCATCATGGCCACCGCCGACCAGGCCGGCAAGTGGGACATCACCAACCTGCCCTCCCTGGACGGCATCGAAGGCGCGACCAACTACTCCAACAACGGCGGCTCCTCCTGGGCCATCACCCAGGGCACGGACGTCGAACTGGCCGTGGACTTCATGCAGCTGTACCGCAACGTGGACTTCTACAATGCGATCCTGCCCACCACCTCCGCTATCGCGACCTTCGCGCCCGCGAAGGAAGCCCCGAACTACACCGCTGTGAACGAGTTCATGGGCACCCCCGTGTTCGCCACCATCGTTGAGTACGGCATGCACGTGCCCTCCAACATCACCGGCGCCTATTAC
>SVGK01000122.1 GCA_015056395.1 Clostridiales bacterium | reverse complement strand
CGGCCGAGGGCATAGACATCGCCGAGGACCGCGAGCGCTTCGACGAACTGCTCGAGCGCTTCGGCATACGAAGGCCAAGGGGCATGGGCATCAAGACGATGGACGAAGCGCTCACCGCCGCGGACGCGCTCGGTTTCCCGGTGCTGCTGCGCCCCAGCTATGTCATAGGCGGGCAGAACATGGTCATCGCGCGGCAAAGGGCGGACGTGGTCAAGTATATGGAGACGATACTGTCCGGCGGCATCGAGAACCCGGTGCTGATCGACCAGTACCTGCCCGGCGTCGAGCTTGAGGTCGACGCCATATCCGACGGCACGGACGTGCTGATACCCGGCGTGATGGAGCACGTCGAGCGCGCCGGCGTGCATTCGGGCGACTCCATCGCCGTGTACCCGCCCTACAACCTGACGGACAAGATGCTCGAGACCATCGTGGAAAGCTCGACGAAGCTCGCGCTGGCGCTGGGCACGAAGGGCCTTGTGAACATACAGTACCTGATACACCACGGCGAGCTGTACGTGATCGAGGTCAACCCGCGCGCCTCGCGCACGATACCCTACATCAGCAAGGTGGCGGACGTGCCCATGGTGGACCTGGCCAGCCGCGTGATGGTGGGCGAAAAGCTGCGCGATCTGGGCTACGGCACGGGGCTGTGGCGCATGCCGCCCTACTGCGCGGTCAAGGTGCCCGTGTTCTCGTTCGAGAAGCTCGCGGACGCCAACAGCTACCTGAGCCCCGAGATGAAGTCCACGGGCGAGGTGCTGGGCATAGGCAAGGATACCGCCGAGGCGCTGTTCAAGGGCCTCGTGAGCGCCGGCGTACACATGCCCGCGCCGGGCCAGCAGGCGGGCGTGATGCTGAGCGTGGACGAATACGACTACTACGAGGTGCTCTCGCTGGCGCGCAAGTTCCACGACCTGGGCCTCGCCGTCTATGCCACGCGCGGCACGGCAAAGGCCATCGCCACGCTGGGCATACCCGTGATACCGGTGGACGACATCTCCGAGAAGGCTTCGACGGAAGCGCTGCTGGAGAGCGGCGTGATACACTATATACTCTATACCGGCGCGCTGCTGGACGCGACCATGGGCGATTACATCGCGCTGCACCGGAAGGCGCAGAGCCTGGGCATCGCGTGCATGACGTCCATGGACACCATGAACGCGCTTGCGGACATCATCGCCTCCCGCTTCACTGAAGAGAACACGGAGCTGGTCGACCTGAACCACATGCGCGCCGCGCGGCAGAAGCTCAGCTTCGCCAAGATGCAGGGCAGCGGCAACGACGCGATATTCTTCTCGAACTTCGACGGCGGCATCACGAACCCGGAGAGCCTGTGCGTGGAGCTGTGCCGAAGCCACACGGGCATAGGCGCCGAGGGGCTGGTGCTGCTTGAGAAGTCCGACATCGCGGACGCGAAAATGCGCATGTTCAACCGCGACGGCTCCGAGGGGCGCATGGCGGGCAACAACATACGCTGCGCGGCGAAGTACCTGTACGACACCGGCCTCGTGCGCAAGGAGCGCATGACCATAGAGACGTTGAGCGGCCTGCGCAGCCTGCGCGTGTACACGCGCTTCGGCCAGGTGTCGTCCGTCGAGGTCGACATGGGGCAGCCGTCGCTTCTGACCGATCAGGTGCCCTGCACGCTGCCCGTCTCCCGCGCCGTCAACTATCCCGTCAGGATCGCGGGGCAGCTCTTCAGCATCACCTGCGTATCCATGGGCAACCCGCACTGCGTGGTGTTCACGGACATGGTCGACTCGCTCGACCTGGAGCACCTGGGGCCGCAGTTCGAGAACGCGGAGATATTCCCCGAGCGCGTGAACACCGAATTCGTGCGCGTGGTGAACAGGACGACGCTGCGCATGCGCTGCTTCGAGCGCGGCAGCGGCGAGACGATGGCCTGCGGCACGGGCGCGTGCGCGGCGGTGGTCGCCGCCATAGAGAACGGGCTGTGCGAGAGGGACACGGATGTGAACGTGTACGTGACGGGCGGCCTGCTGACCGTGCGCGTCGCGGACCGGGGCGTCATGCTGACGGGCAACGCCGCGCTGGTCTATACGGGAGAGCTGGAAGTATAATTCGGAATTCGGAATTCGGGATCAATGGCCTGTGATGCATGGCTATGTCGGGCAACGCTGTCAACTTAAGGCGATCCCGTACTGTTGGCGCAGTTGCGTCCGCAAATCATGTGGTCCGTAGCGGCGGCTATCAGCCGCCATTCCCGCCGGACGACGTATAGGATATCGAACAAACACTGGCGTTCCCGCAGGGACACGGCATGCCGCGTCCGCATCGCCAGTGCGGTGCGGGGAACGTGGCGGCGTAGACGCCGCCGCTATGGATGTGGTTTCGAACCGGCGATCCGTGGGGACGCCATTCATGGCGTCCGCCAGTTCGATCCCGTGTCGAACGACATATACCTATGATCTGTTATGATCTTGTTCAAAGTTGACAACGTTGCTATGTCGGGGAGGTGGAACGGCTTGAGAAAGTGGCACGGGCTGTTTCTTTTCGCGATACTGATCGCCTGCCTGATCGTTCCCGGCCTTGACGTCAGGCTGAACGTGGTCCGCTACGCAGTCGATGCCGGGCTGCCCAATGCCGTGCGGCTGGCGCTTGTGACGGACCTGCATTCCTGCGCCTATGGCGAAGGGCAGCGCGAACTCATAGACGCCATAGATGCCGAAGCGCCGGACGCGATACTCCTCTGCGGCGACATCTACGACGATGACGCACCCGACGACAACACCAACGCGTTCATACTCGGCGTCTGCGAGCGGTACCCCGTCTATTACGTCACGGGCAACCACGAGTACAGGCGCGGCACGCCCCGTTTCAAGGAGGCGATGGCCTTCGTCAAAGAGCACGTCACGCGCCTGAACGACAGTGCGGCACAGCTGACCGTGGGGGCTGCGGCCGTGACGATCGCGGGCGTCAACGACCCGGCCGCGTACACCACGAAGGAGATCAAGCTCGACGGCGCGCTGGTCACCTATGAAGAAAAGCTCGCCCATGTCGCACAGGCGGCCGAGGGCAGCGCGTTCACGGTACTGCTTGCGCACAGGCCCGAACACATAGACCTGTACAGGAAGTACGGCTTCGACCTGATACTCTCGGGGCACACGCACGGCGGGCAGTGGCGCATACCCGGGCTGGTCAACGGGCTGTTCGCGCCGAACCAGGGCCTGTTCCCCGCCTATGCCGGCGGGCTGTACGCGTTCGACGACGCGACGCTGATCGTGAGCCGCGGGCTTGCGCGGGAGACCACGCGCCTGCCCCGCTTCTACAACAGGCCCGAGCTGGTGATCGTCGACCTGAAGTGAAAAATCGGTTAATTCCCGCACGCGACGCAGCGTCACGTATTGCTCGTGACGCTGCGTCATGCGCTAATATGGGCTTCGAAAGGAGGTGAGCGCTGTGTCCAAATACACGACAGGCGAACTGGCGAAGCGCTGCGGCGTGACGGTGCGCACCGTGCAGTACTACGATACGCGCGGCATACTGTCCCCTTCGGAGCTGAGCGAGGGCGGGCGGCGGCTCTACACGCAGAAGGATCTTGACAAGCTCAGGATCATATGCTTCCTGCGGGAGCTCGGGCTCTCGATCGACGCGATATCGCAGCTGCTCTCGGAAGAGGATCCCGGCAGCGTGATCACGCTGCTGCTTTCTCAGCAGGAGGAGCAGCTGAAGAAGGAGATCGCGGACCGCCAGGTGCAGCTGGACAAGCTGGCGGGGCTCCGGCACGGCCTGAAGGCCGCCGAGCCGTTCTCCGTCGAATCCATAGGAGACATAGCCTACACCATGACGAACAGGAAGGATCTCAAGAGGATACACATGAACCTGCTGCTCACAGGCCTGCCCGTGACGCTCTTGCAGCTGGGCTCGATCGCGCTCTGGGCGCTGACGGGGAAGTGGCAGCTGTTTGCCGTATGGGCGGCAGTCGCCGTAGTATACGGCGTGGTCGGCTCGCGGTACTACTTCGAGCACGTCGCCTATATCTGCCCGAAGTGCCACACCGTGTTCAGGCCCGGGTTCAAGGAGGCGTTTTTCGCGCGGCACACGCCGAGCGCGCGCAGACTCACATGCACGGCCTGCGGCCACCACGGGTTCTGCGTGGAGGTCGCCCCGGAAAAGGGCGAGGCGGAGTGACAGATGGGGAGCGGCAGCATCGGTCTGCGCCATAGTCCGTAGGGGCGCCATCCATGGCGCCCGCACGCTGCCAATGAAACGACGCATACAGGCTGGCCGGAGAACGACCTCATCCGGCGCTTCGCGCCACCTTCCCCAAAGGGCAACGCTGTCAACTTTGAACAAGGGCATAACAAATCATAGGTATACGTCGTCTGGCGGAAATGGCGGCTGATAGCCGCCGCTACGGATCACGTGATTCGTGGATGTAGCTGCGCAAACAGCACGGGATCGCCTTAAGTTGACAGCGTTGCCCCAAAGGGGAAGGCAGGGGAACGATAGACTGCGTAGGGGCGCCATCCATGGCGCCCGTCCTGCTCATCGTACCGGCATTTTGCAGGCGAACGGGCGAGGCAGGCCTCGCCCCTACAGGCTACAGTCATTGTTATCCGCGCCTCCCCATCGCACGCCCCGCGGACAAGAAAAAAGGCTGCCTCATCTGAGACAGCCTTCCTTGGTCATACGTGCGGCGATCAGCCCTCGGTAGCCTCTTCGACAGCTTCCTCGACGGCGTCGGCAGCCTCTTCAGCCTTCTCTTCGACGGCGTCAGCGGCCTCTTCGACGGTCTCGGTCGCGGCGTCAGCAGCCTCTTCGACCTTTTCCTCAGCGGCGTCGGCGGCTTCTTCAGCCTTCTCCTCGACGGCCTCAGCAGCCTCTTCGACCTTCGCTTCCGCGGTCGCGGCAGCTTCGGTGGCCTTCTGCTCGGCCTTCTTGCAAGCGGTCAGGGCGCACAGCGCGACGACCAGAACCAGCATCAAAGCAACGATCTTCTTCATTGGTTTATCCTCCTCATCAAGTTTCGGGCGTATTATACTCCCCGAATATGCAGACAATGCGACCAATGCTGTAAACAATCTGTGAACAAAGGCGCTTTCACGTGCGCAGAGGGCGTTTTTCCGGCATACCGGCGCGCCGCGGGTACTTCTCGGGCGTGGAGGCGGCCTTTTCGACCAGCACCAGGCTGTGCCGCCAGTCGCGTCCGGGTATGCCGGCCTGCTCAAGGCGCACGCATCCTCCGCCCAGCGTCTCGATGGCAAAGCGCGCATCCTCGAGTTCTTCCTGCGCGCCCGGCCCCTTGAACGCAAGCATCGCGCCGCCCGGGCGCACGAAGGGCAGCAGGAGCTCCGCGAGCACGTTGACAGGCGCGACGGCGCGCGCCGTGGCCACGTCGAAGCTCTCGCGCATATTCGGCGTCCGCGCCGCGTCCTCGGCGCGCATGTGCACGGCTTCGGCGTTCAGATGAAGCGCGTCCGTGACGCCCTGCAGGAACTTGACGCGCTTGTCGAGCGCGTCCACCAGCGTGACGCTGACGTCCGGCCGCGCGATCGCCAGCGGTATGCCGGGGAATCCCGCGCCCGTGCCTACGTCGATCAGGCTGCAGCCTTCCGGCAGCATGTCGAAGCAGAGCGGCGCCAGGCTGTCCAGCAGGTTCCTGTCGATGAATTCGGCCGGATCGTCCGGCACGCGCGTCAGGTTGAACTGCGCGTTCGCCTCGACGATGCGCCTGTAGTACGCCAGGAACATGTCGGCCTGCGCGTCCGTAAGCTCTATCCGCATCGCCGCCGCGCCCCGGCGCAGGTGTTCCCTAAACGCCGTTGTCATCGGCAAACTCGATCACGCCCTCGTCCATGCGCGTGATCTCCGCCAGCGGTTCCACGCGGTAGCCCGCCTCGCGCAGGCGCGCCAGGCCCGGCTGGAACGCCTTGCATATGACCGTGCCTATGCCCGCGACCTCCGCGCCGCACCGCTCTATCAGCCTGATCGCACCGAACGCCGCGGCGCCGTTGGCCAGGAAGTCGTCGATCAGCAGCACCCTGTCGCCGGGATGCACGAACCTGCGCTTGAGCGTCAACTGGTACGGCGCGTTCTTCGTGAAGGAGAACACCTCCGTCTGCACCGTGTCGTCACTTAGTATCATGCTGGCGGACTTCTTCAGTATCACCATGGGCAGGCCCATGTCCAGGGCGGTCATCGCCGCCGGCGCGATGCCGGAGGATTCCACCGTCACCACGCGCGTGACGCCCGCGTCGGCGAAGCGCGCCGCGAAGCACGCGCCTATCTCCTGCATGAGCTTCACGTCCACCTGATGGTTCAGGAACGAATCGACCAGCAGCACCTGCTCGTTGATCGCGCGCCCGTCCTGTAATATCCTGCGCCTGAGTTCCTCCATGTCCCCGTCATCCCCTCTCCTCTTCCTTCGGCAGCACCTCCACGATCGCCCACTCAACGCGGCGGTCCGCCACCTCCGTCACGTTGATGCGCAGACCGAAGCATTCGACCTGCGGCCTTTCGCCGTCCGCCGGTATCTCCGTGAGCTGTGAGAACACCAGCCCGCCCAGCGTGTCGTATTCCTCGTCCAGCGGGAGGGAGACGCCCAGCGCCTCGTTGATCTGCTCCAGCTCCGCCGAACCGGATATGCGCCAGCGGCCGTCCGGCAGCGGCGTTATGTCCTGCTCCTCCTTGGGATCGAATTCATCGTAGATGTTGCCCACGATCTCCTCAAGCAGGTCCTCCAGCGTGATCAGCCCGCTCGTGCCGCCGTATTCGTCTATGACGATGGCCATGTGCTGCTTGCGCGTCTGCATGTCGTGGAACAGCATGTCCGTGCGCACGGACTCCGGCACGAAGTGCGCGGGGCGTATCAGCTGGCGGAAGGGGCGCGGCGCGTCCGAACAGCGGTTCAGCAGGAAGTCGCGCGTGGTCAGCAGGCCTATCACGTTGTCGATGGAATCCTCATATACGGGGAAGCGGCTCAGTCCGCTGTCCGCGATGGTCTCAAGCACCTCGTCCTCCGTCGCCTCCGCGTCGATGGCCGTGATGTCCTTGCGGTGGATCATGCAGTCCTCCGCGGTCATGTTGTTGAACTCGAATATGTTCTCGATCATCTCTTTCTCGTCCGCCTCGATGGAGCCCTTCTCCTCGCCGATGTCCACCATCTGCAGGATCTCCTCCTCGGTCACGTGCTCCACGGCACGGCCGGGGGTCAGGCCGAAGGGCTTCAGCAGCAGCGCGCCGAAGCTGTACGCGCCGCGTGTGACGGGCGTGAGCGCTATGACGGCGCATTCCGCGGGCAGCGATATGACCTTGAGCAGTTTGTCGGGAAAGCGCGCCGCGATGCCGCCGGGTATCACGGTGGTGAGCACGAACGCGGCGAAGCCGAACAGTATCAGATACAGCGCCACGACGACGGCCGTCGGCAGGCCGAGCGCCGAGAGCAGCCACGCGCCCTGCCATATCCAAAGCAGCAGCGCGATCGCGGCGAGCAGCAGCGCGTAGGTCATGCGGATCTCGCCGTATCCGTGGTCGAAGCGGTCCAGCAGCCGGAGCACGCGCCGCTCGTGCGCGGAGCCGTGCTGCGCGGCCTGTTCAAGGGCATCCTCGTCCATGCCGGGCAGCGCCGCGTTGAGCGACTGCACGCAGGCGGACAGGAGCGTGAGCAAAGCGACAAGTAAGGCAGGGCCAAGGGGATCCATGTCTCTGATTCCTCCGGTGAATGGTTCAGGTCGTTGCGATTTGACGTTTTCCAAGGATTATAACACAGTTTCGCGCTTCGGGCAATCGTGTATGAAAGATTTACAGTGAGGCGGCCAGCTCCTCCAGCGGCTTGAGGCCGCTCAGCGCATCGTAGG
>SVGK01000004.1 GCA_015056395.1 Clostridiales bacterium | reverse complement strand
GCGGCGGCGCCGTCGCCGCGCTGTTCGCCATAGCATCCGAACTGCGCGTGGTTGCCGCCCTGTATGATGTGCTCCGTGAAGCGCGGCGAGGCGGTCTCCCGTTCCGCCTCGGCCTTTTGCATGTTGAGCACGCCGTCCTCGGTGCCGTAGATCATGATCTCGGCAAGCGACGGATCCAAAGGCGCCTCCGGATAGGCGGCGAGCAGCACGACGCCTTCCACATTGGCGGCGTTGTGCTGCGCGAACCGTGCGGCCATGGCGCCGCCCAGCGAATGTCCGCCGACATACCAGTGCGCATAGCTGTGCCGCTGCAGCGCGACGCGCGCCTTGTTCGGCGACAGTATGGCCATGTGGAACGGCATGTCGATCAGGCACACGTCCAGGCCGCCCTCCGCAAGTCCCTTGAGCAGCGGCGCGTACGCCGTCTCCTGCACCAGCGCGCCCGGATAGAAGGCAAGCGCGCTGTCCTCGGAAGGCCCGTCGAAGAACCATCCGTAGGGCTCGTTGGACACGATCACGCGGTCCGTGGACGCAAGCGCGGCCTTCGCCGTATCGTCCGCGTGGTAGGATACGCACCAAAAAGCCAGGTATGCGGCGGCGCAAAGCAGTATGGCCGCCAGCAGCAGTAAACGATGCTTTTTTTTCATCGGGATAGACCTCTTTCTTCCATGCGCCTTCGTGCGGCGCCAACACTAAAAAACGTACACACCGTAGCGGCGGCCTCCAGGCCGCCACGTTTTCCTTGTACACGCGATGATATACGCACACGGGACGGACGCCATGAATGGCGTCCCTACGGGATGTTCGTTCGACAAATCGTGGGTGATATGGGATCATTACAGACTCAGATCGAGGTTTGGTTCCTCGACCGTCTGCCATCCTTGACGAACCTCCTCCGGTCTGCTGTCTTGAAGGCACGGTGAAGGGCGGAGAGGTGGTCAGGACATCCGCCGCCCTCGCCGTGAGAAAAGTGTAGCAGACCGAAGGAGAACCGTCAAGGACGCCTGCGGCGCTGCGCAAAGCGCGGTGGCTGCGACTGTGCGTGAGCCGATGTGAAAGGGGTCACGCGGCTCGGGAACGAAAAGGTGATCAGGGGTCACGGGGGGCTACGAAGCTACGGGAACTGTGATGTTTCAACCACATTTTCGGTGGTGAATGTGCAAACCATGTCACTCTTGACCATGAATGGCGTCCCTGCGTGATGTTCGTTCGACCAACCAAAAGCTCAGCGGCGTCACATGGGGCATCCCCATAACGACATATCAGAAAAACGATGCCTCATCCGCCCCCCCCTCGACCGCCCGTCGTCCAAACAAATCAAAGAGATCGCGAAGCGATTTCCACCGCCACTGTTGATTATTAATTGTCAATCGCCTTCCCCGACTCCTCGTTCCTCACTCCTCACTCCTAACTCCCCAAACGCCTTCCTGCTCACGATGAAGTACGCCGTGATCATCACGATGCCCGTCAGCACCCACGATATCGGGTACACGCTGATCAGCGTCTCCATGCTGCGGTGCGTCGGGAGGTATACCAGCACGTATACGAGCCTGAACGCGCACGTGCCCAGCATGGAGATCAGCGCCGGCACGACGCTCCAGTTCAGCCCGCGCAGCGCGCCCGCGGGCAGCTCATAGGTGATGCACAGGAAGTGGAACGCCATGGCGTAGCGTATGCGCACCATCGCGAATTCGATGATGGCCGGGTCGGTCGTGAACAGCCGTATCGCGGTGTAGCGCCCCGCGTAGAGCGCCGCGAGCACCGCGATGTCGATGCCTAAGCAGATCAGCGCGCCCTCGCGCAGCGCCTTTTTGCAGCGCGCGGCGTCGCCCGCGCCGTAGTTCTGGCTCACGAACGTGACCACCGTCTGCCCGAAGGCGTTTATGATGCAGTAGGAGATGAATTCGAAGTTCTGCCCCGCCGTGTTGCCGGCGATGCAGTTCGCGCCGAAGCTGTTGACCGCCGTCTGTATCACCACGTTGCTGAGCGAGAACACCATGCCCTGTATGCCCGCCGGCACGCCGATCTTCAGCACGCTGACCAGGTATTCCCGTTTGAAGCGTATCTTTGCCGGGCGCAGGCGGTATTCGGGCTGCTCGTTCATCAAGAACGCCACCGTCAGGCCCGCGGCCAGGTAGTTGGAAAGCACCGTCGCAAGCCCCACGCCGATCACGTGCAGCCTGAACACGATCACGAAGAGCAGGTTGAGCAGCACGTTCACTATGCCCGCCAGCGTCAGGCTCATGAACGGGCGGCGCGAATCGCCGTGGCTGCGCAGCACCGCCGAGCCGAAGTTGTAGAGCATTATGGCGGGCATGCCGACGAAGTATATGCGCAGATATACGACCGCCAGCGACATGACCTCTTCGGGCGCGCCCATCATCCTGAGTATCCTGGGCGCGAGCAGCATGCCCGCCGCCATCAGGAACGCGCCGGAGGCCAGCGCCAGCGCGACCACGGTGTGCACGGCGTCGTTGATGTCCTCGCGCCGCCCCGCGCCGATCAGGTTGGCGATGACCACGTTCGCGCCCACGGACATGCCCACGAACAGGCTGACCAGCAGCGATATGACGGAGCCGTTGCTGCCCACCGCGGCCATGGCCTGGGGCGTGGCGAAGTTGCCCACGACGGCCAGGTCGGCGGCGTTGAACAGCTGCTGCAGCACCGCGGAGGCCGCCAGCGGCAGCGCGAACAGGAACAGCTTGCCCGCGAGCGGGCCGTGGAGCATGTCGATGTCATTTCTTCTGGAGCGCATGCGGACCTCCTGGTGTTTGTACGGGGATCGGTAGATGGATGGTGCGGCGATCAGCCTTCATCGCTGGTCAGATGCTCCTCCAGTATGAACTTCGGGCGGCGCTTCGTCTCCATGTAGATCTTGCCCACGTATTCGCCGATCATGCCCAGCGCCACGAGCTGCAGCCCGCCCAGCATCCATATGGACATCATGATGGACGGCCACCCCGCCACGGTATGCCCGGAGAAGAGGGAAACCAGCACGTACACCGCCATGGCCAGGCCCAGTATCACGCACAGAAGCCCCAGCGCCGTCACATAGCGTATGGGCTTGTTCGTGGTGGAGGTGATGCCCTCTATGGCGAACGCGACCATCTTTTTGAGGGGATACTTGCTCTCGCCCGCCACGCGCACGCCACGCTCGTATTCGACCTTCGCGGTCTTGAAGCCCAGCATGGGCACCATGCCGCGCAGGAACATGTTCACCTCGCCAAAGGACAGAAGCGCCTCCAGCGCGCGCCGCGAGAGCAGCCTGTAGTCCGCGGCGTTGTACACCATCTCCACGCCCAGGCGGTGCATGAGCTTGTAGAAGCCCTGCGCCGTGCCGCGCTTGAAGGGAGTGTCCGTCTTGCGCGACGACCGCACGCCGTAGACCACGTCCGCGCCGGCGGCGTATTCCTTCAGGAAGCCGTATATGGCGTTCACGTCGTCCTGCAGGTCGGCGTCTATGGAGACCAGGCAGTCGCAGCGCGGCGCGGAGAGCGTCATGCCCGCCCAAAGCGCGTTCATGTGGCCGGCGTTGTGCGCAAGCTTGATGCCGTCGAAGCGCTCGTTCTCTTCGTGCAGGCCGCTTATGACCTCCCACGTCCTGTCCTTGCTGCCGTCGTCCACAAGCACGATGCGGCTTTTGGGCGATATCAGCGCTTTTTCGACCATGTCGTCCGTCAGCTCGAGCAGACGCCTGGCCGATATGGGCAGCGCCTCCTCCTCGTTGTAGCAGGGGACGACGATGTAAAGTATGGGAGAAGACATTTTTGATACCACCTTACAAGTATGGAATGGAGTAAGTTGATTCGGAATTCGGAATTCGGAATTATCAGTCGGGGGGCCTCTTTGTATTTGCGTTTATATGGCGGCCGGGCCCGGGTTTGGATTCATAATTCATAATTCAGAATTTTCAGCCGGAGATTCTGAGTTTTAACGCTTATTGTCTGGTCGATACGTGTTGTCTGGCGTCCACCCGGTCGACGTTTCCAATCGTATGTGCGCCGTTCAGGACCCCTTCCGGCCCTTCGGGCCACCTTTCCCAGCGAGGAAGGCAGCGTCGTTACGAACGGGCATGCCGTAGGGACGCCATTCATGGCGTCCGCCGCGCGTGAGCGCACTGTCCTGCCACGGCTTCCTTCGCAAACTCATTGCGCACCACAAATTGCTCTCAGGCTATTGATTCATAATTCTGGATCCTTGATTCTGAATCAAAAAACCGTCCCGCTTTCCCGTCTCTTCCCGCCGCTACTTGACCACGATCCCGTCCGCGCCGGCGTACTTCGCCAGCGCGCCGAAGTCGTAGCCGCCGCTGACCCAGTATTCGCGGGGCGCCATCCAGGCCTTTTTCTCCTCGATGATGTACAGCACCACGGGGATATGCCCCGGCGTCTCCCTGAGCACGTTGAGCACGTTCTGCCTGTCCGCGTCGTGCAGCTTTATGTAAAGCCGCTGCGTCCACTCCTTGTTCGTGTGCGGCGCGGGGCGCTCGTAGCGGCGCTTCGGCGGCTCCTCCGGCACGTCCGCGCCCAGCGGCCAGACCTGGTCCAACAGCAGCTTGGGCGATTCCTCCTCGCGCACGGAGAGCCTGCCGGACATCAGCACCGGGGACTCCGGCGCCAGTTCCGCGCCCACGCGCTCCAGCACTTTCGGGAACACCAGCACCTCCGTGGTGCCGTAGAGGTCCTCCAGCTGCACGAAGGCCATCATGCCGCCGGACTTGGTCGCCTTCGTGCGCTTTTCGGCGATCATGCCGCCCAGACGCACGTTCTGCCCGTCCAGCTTCATCAGCCCGTCCGGGTCGGACTCCGCCATGTCCGAAAGCACCTGCGCGTTCAAACTGAGCTTTGCAAGCGCCTCCGCGTATTCGTCCAGCGGGTGCCCGGAGATGTACACGCCCGTGGTCTCCTTCTCGAGCGACAGCTTCTCGCTCAGCGGGAAGTCCGGCCTGTCGGGCAGCGGAGGCGGCGGCGCGTCGAACGCCGCGTCCATGCCGAACAGCGACATCTGCCCGGCGACCATGTTCTTCATGCGCCTTGACGCGCTGTCCATGGCGCGGTCATAGGCGGAGAGCTTCTGCGCGCGGTTGCCCGGCAGCGCGTCCATGGCGCCGGAGGCGATCAGGCTTTCGACGCCCTTCTTGTTGAGCTGGCTCTCCGAGAGCCTGTCGATCAGGTCGTACAGGTCCCTGTAGGGGCCGCCGCGCTGCCGTTCCTTCACCAGCGCCTCCACGGGCGCGTGGCCCAGGCTCTTGATGGCCTCCAGCCCGAAGCGTATGCCCTTTTTGCCGTCGCCGCCGCTGTCCACCATGAAGCGCTCGCCGGAGCGGTTCACGTCGGGCGGCAGCACGGGTATGCCGCGTTTGCGGCAGGTCTGTATGTAGTAGGCGACCTTCGACGTGTTGCCCACGATGGAGTTCATCAGCGCGGCCATGAATTCGACAGGGTGGTGCAGCTTCAGATACGCCGTCTGCACGGCGACCACGCCGTACGCCGCCGCGTGCGACTTGTTGAAGGCGTAGCTTGCGAAGGCGGTCATCTCGTCGAATATCTGCGTGGCGGCCGCCTCGGAGACGCCGTTGCGCACGCAGCCCGGCACCTGTACGGAGCCGTCCTCCGCCAGCTGGCCGTGTATGAATATCTCCTTCTCGCGCGCCATCACGTCGTGCTTTTTCTTCGCCATCGCGCGGCGCACCAGGTCGCTGCGCCCCATCGAATAGCCCGCCAGGTCGCGCACGATCTGCATGACCTGCTCCTGATAGACCATGCAGCCGTAGGTCACGTCCAGTATGGGCCTGAGCTTTTCGGTGATGTACCGGACCGAGGACGGGTCCTGCTTGCCGGCGATGTAGCGCGGTATCGAATCCATGGGGCCGGGGCGATAGAGCGATATCGCGGCGATGATGTCCTCGAAGTTCCCGGGCTTCATCTGCATCAAAAACGCGCGCATGCCGGAGGATTCCAGCTGGAACACGCCGTCCGTGTCGCCTTCGGATATCATGCGGTACACGCCGTCGTCGTCCAGCGGTATGTCGGCGGCGTCGGGGCATTCGCCTCCGTTGTCGCGCACCATCTGTATCGTGTCCATGATGACGTTCAGCGTGCGCAGGCCCAGGAAGTCCATCTTCAGAAGGCCCAGCTGCTCGACCGTGGTCATCGGGAACTGCGTGGTCACGACGTCGTCGTTGGTCTGCAGCGGGCAGTATTCCACCACCGGCTCCGCGGTGATCAGCACGCCCGCGGCGTGCGTGGAGGTGTTGCGCGGCATGCCTTCGAGCTTGCGCGCCATGTCGATGAGCCTTCGCACCTGCTCGTCGCCGTCATACGCTTTCTTGAGCTCCGGGTTGATCGAAAGCGCCTTGTCCAGCGTGATGTTCAGCTCGAACGGCACCATCTTGGCGATGGCGTCCGTCTGCTGGTAGCTCATGTCCATCACGCGCCCCACGTCGCGTATCACGGCGCGCGCCGCCATGGTGCCGAAGGTGATGATCTGCGCCACGTGGTCCGCGCCGTAGCGCTGGCGCACGTAGTCGATCACCCGGCCGCGCCGCTCGTAGTCGAAGTCGCAGTCGATATCCGGCATGGATATGCGCTCCGGGTTCAGGAAGCGCTCGAACACCAGCGCGTATTTCAGCGGGTCGATCTCGGTGATGCCCAGCGCGTAGGCCACGATGGAGCCCGCGCCGCTGCCGCGGCCGGGGCCCACGCCTATGCCGTGCGTCTTCGCATAGTGTATGAAGTCCCAGACGATCAGGAAGTAGTCCGTGTAGCCCATGGATATGATGACGCCCAGCTCGTACTCCATGCGCTTCACCGCGTCGGGGCGGCCGTCGCCGTAGCGGCGCTTCAGGCCCTCCTCGGTGAGCCTGCGCAGGTAGCCCGTGTTCGTCTCGCCCTCCGGCAGCGGATAGGCGGGCAGATAGGTCTTGTCGAATTCGAACTGAACGTTGCAGCGCCTGGCGATCTCCTCCGTGCGCGTCACGGCGTCGGGGAAGTTCGGGAACAGCGCGCGCATCTCGTCCTCGCTCTTGACGTACAGCTCGTCTGTATGCATGTGCATGCGGTTCTCTTCGGAGAGCGTCTTGCCGGTCTGTATGCACATCAGCACGTCCTGCGCGGCGGCGTCCTCCCTGTCCAGGTAGTGGCAGTCGTTCGTGACCACCAGTGGTATGTCCATGTCGCCCGCCAGGCGCACCAGCCGTGGGAGCACCGTCTTCTCGTCCGGCAGCCCGTGGTCCTGCAGCTCCACGTAGAAATTCCCGCGCCCGAATATATCGAGGTACCGCTCAGCCATGGCGCGCGCGTCCTTCTCGCGCCCGTCCAGCAGGAGCTTGGGCAGGTCGCCGGAGAGGCACGCGGACAGCGCGATCAGCCCCTCGTGGTACTTCTCAAGAAGTGCGTAGTCCACGCGCGGCCTGTAGTAGTAGCCGCGCAGGAAGCTCTCGGACACGAGGTGCGACAGGTTCCTGTAGCCCTGCTGGTTCTCGCACAGAAGTATCAGGTGGCTGTAGTCGCGCGTGAGGCTGGTCTTGTTGTCCATGTCGGGGCAGACGTACACCTCGCAGCCGATCACGGGGTGTATCCCCGCCTCCTGCGCGGCGCGGTAGAAGTCCACCACGCCGTACATCACGCCGTGGTCCGTGACGGCGCACGAGGTCATGCCCAGCGCCTTGAGCTTCTGCATCAGCGGCTTGATGCGGCACGCGCCGTCAAGCAGGCTGTATTCCGTGTGGAGATGAAGGTGTGCGAACATGCGTCAGTCCTCTTCGCGGTAGAAGCAGCATCCGCCTATGAACTCGCGCAGTATCGAGTTCACCGGGACCTCGTCCTCGACGTCCGCCTGCTGTATGTAGTTCAGGAACTTGCAAAGCCGCATGGCCAGCGTGTAGTGCGGGCTCGAGGGCTTCACCGCCTTGAGCAGCGGATAGGCGTATCTCTTCATGATCGGCAGCTCATAGCTCAGCGACGAATTGAACATGGCGTCCGCCGCCTCCTGATAGGGGAATATGTAGTTCTCCTCGCCGCGGCGCACGCTCTGCCACATGGCCATGGTCTCCTCCGGCAGCGTGCCGCGGAACTGGTGGTCGCGCACGATGCGCCTCAAAAGCCGCGCGTCCGTGGTGCGTATGCGGTTGTGGTCGTCCAGGTTGATCATGGTCAGCGCCGAGATGTATATCCTGAACTTCTGGTCCTGCGGCACGGAGGCGGTCAGCTGCTCGTTCAGGCCGTGTATGCCCTCTATGATCAGCGGCTGCCCCTCTTCAAGCGCCATGTCGTGCGTGCGCGATGTGCGCATGCCCGTCTTGAAGTCGTACTCCGGCAGCGCGACGGTCTCGCCAGCCAGCAGCCTGGGCAGGTGCTCGTTGATCAGCGGCACGTCCAGCGTGTCGAGCCTTTCCAGGTCGATCGAGCCGTCCGCCTCGCGCGGCAGCGTGTCGCGGCTGCGGTAGTAGTCGTCCAGCGAGAGCTTGACCGGCCTGAGCCCGTGCACCCGAAGCGCGATGGCCAGCCTGTGCGCGAACGTGGTCTTGCCCGAGGACGACGGCCCGGCGATCAGCATCAGCCGCGCGCCGCTGCGTATGAACTGTTCGGCGATCTGCGCGATGCGGTGCTCCTGCAGCGCCTCGTTCACGCGTATGAACTCGCGCAGCCGGTGGCTCTCGATCATGTCGTTCAGGTCGGCGACGGTGTCGCAGTTCAGTATGGACTGCCAGCGCGCCGTCTCGGTGTACACGCTGACCAGCTTCGGCTGGTCGCGGAACGGCGCGGGCTTCGTCGGATCCTTCGGGTCGGGCTGCATCAGCACCACGCCGCCCTGGTATTCGATCAGTTCGAACGCGCTGAGGAAGCCCGTGGACGGCGCCATCTTCCCGTAGAAGTAATCCTCATAGCCGTCCAGCCGGTACAGCGTGAAGTGGTCGAACCTGCGCCAGCGGTTCAGGCGCACGCGCTCGGCCTGGCCGGTGCGCTCGAAGTACTTGCCGGCGTCCTCCTTCGTGAATACCTTCACGTCGATGGGCAGGTTCAGCGCGACCAGCGCCTTCATGCGCTCGCGCACGTCATACCAGCGCGCCTCGCCGTCCGGCCACGATACGCGGATCAACAGCCCCGCGCCCAGCGAGTGCAGTATGCGCGCGTGCGCGCCCGGCGCGACGTACTCGAGCGCCGCCAGGAACAGCATCTGTAGCGAACGCTCGTATATGCGCCGCCCCTCCTCATCTGCAAACGTCAGCGTCACGGCGTGCGCGCCGTCCTTCGCGGGCTCCGCCAGCGAATATGTCTCGCCGCCCACGGCGACGCCCAGCGCGCCCTCGCCCCCGTCGGGCAGGCGCCTTGCGACGTCCAGCCAGCGGTCCTGCGGATTGCATGCCATCTCCATGCCGTTCAAGATCAGTGCCATATCCAAACCTCCCTGCGGATGGTCATAATCCTCCAAATACAGTATACATCATTATAACACATGCGGGCGCACGGCGCAACCGTGTCGGCTCGCGAAATGATCACGGACTGTCATGAGGGCGAAGGCCCATCAACGACGGGAGTGTGATCCGAATGAATTTTGACGACAGGGCGCCGGGGCGCACGATACGCCGCCTCAGGCTGGAGCGCGGCCTTTCGCAGGAGGTGCTCTCCGGGCTTTCCGGCATCGCGCGCAGCCACCTGAGCATGATCGAGACGGGGGAGAAGCAGCCGACGCTGAACACGCTTTCCAACATAGCAAGCGCGCTCGGCCTCAAGCTGAGCGCGCTGATAGAGCGTATGGAGGAGGATGTCACTGCGCCTTGAACGTGTAGCCCTTCTGCTTTGCGAAAGCTTCGGCCTTCGAGCCCTTGACGCCCGCGATCACGAGGCCATCCGGCGCGCCTTCGAACGCGTCCGAACTGATCGTGGTCACGCTTTGAGGGATGTACACGCGCTCGAGCTTCACGCAGTTCGCGAACGCCCTCGCGCCTATGGCGGTCACGCCGTCCGGCAGACGTATGCTCTCGGCGGCGATGTTCATGAACGACTCGGCCTCGACCTGCTCCAGCCCCTCCGGCAGGAAGAACGTGAACGTGAGGCGGGGCTCGATCAGCACGACCGGGTTACCATGCTCCAATGCGTATTTGTGTGCGGCGGAATCCTTGACGCAGCGTATGGGCAGCCCGTCGGCGACGAACTGCCAGCCGACCGTCGCGACGGTCTCAGGCACCTCGATCTCCTCAAGGCCGCAGGGATAGAAGGCCAGCTTACCGATCTCCGTGACGGTGGGGGGTATGTTGATGCTCTTCAGCGCGTTGCATTGGTTGAACGCGCTTTCGCCGATTGTCTCAAGCCCCTCCGGCAGCACGACCCCGCTCACCTTCGAGAACATGAAGGCGTTGGCCCCTATGGCCTTCACGCCGCGCGGCAGCGCACACGTGCCGGCATAGCCGCGCGCGGTGTCGATCACCGTGCCCGTGCGCAGATCGATCAGCGCGCCGTCCACGCACCGGTAGTTTTCGCTTGCAGGATCGACCTCGAACGTCGACAGTTTGGATGCGGCATCGAAGCTGTTTGCCGCGATGCTCGTGGCGCTTGCGGGGATCGTCACGCGCGTGACCGCGTAGCAGTCGCCCATGGCGTCCGGGGCCAGCATCTCAAAGCCGTCCGGCAGCGCCAGCTCCTCAAGGGCATAGCAGTCAAAGAAGGCATTTTTGCCTATGGACTTTATGCCTTCAGGGATGTCGATGCGCGCGAGGTTTTCACATATCGAAAATGTATACTCCGGTATCTCGGTGAGCTTCCCGGAGAGGCTGACGTTGGTCAGACTGACACATTCCTCGAACACGGCTCTCCCCATTTCCTCGACGCCGTTGCCCATCGTCACGCGCGTCAGCGAGCCACAGCTTGAGAACGCGCTCCCGCCGATGTACGTCACGCTGTCGGGTATGATGATCTCAGAAATGCCGGACCACGCGAACGCCGAGGAGCCTATGGATGTGGTGCCCGAGGGGACCGTGTACTTGCCCGTGCGGCCCTTGGGGCAGTACGCCAGCACCTTGCCCTCGCGCCTGAACAGCACGCCGTCAGTGGTGTAATAATTAGCGTTGCCGGACTTCACGATCACGGATTTTACCGAGAGGGGAAACATGGATACGGGTATGTCCTGGAGCCTCGCGGGAAGCGTCATGGACGTGATGGAATCACACCCCGCGAAGGCGTTGGCCCCGACGGCGGTCACGCCGTCCGGCAGCGTGCCGTTCGTCAACGCAGCGCAGCCGCTGAAGGCATTCTCGCCGATGTTCATAAGAGAAGAGGGATAATAGAAACCTTTTAACGAGGAGCACTGGTAGAACGCCCTGTCGCCTATGAAGCGCACGCTGTCCGGCAGCGTGACCGTCGTCAGGCTTTCGCACTCGGAGAACATCGATTCGCCGATCTCCGTGACCTCGCCCCTGATCGTCACGCTCTGGAGCAGCGGGCATTGCATGAACACTCCTGCGCCCAGCTGTGTGGCGGAGGCGGGTATCGTGACGCTTTGCAGATGCGACAGCGCGAAGGCGGCGTCGCCGATCACGGTAACAGTGGACGGTATCTCTATCTGCGTGAGCGCCTCACAGCCCCCGAATGCGCCTTCGCCGATCTGCAGCAGCCCGTTCGGAAGCTTGATGTCCGCAAGCAGGGCGCATCCCAGGCAGAGTGAGTTCGGCACGATTGTGATCCCTGAGGGCACCGCGAGCGATTCGATCGCGCACGCGAAGAACGCGCCGTCGCCCAGGGTTTTGAGACCCGAGGGCAGCGTCACGGACGAGAGAGAGTAGCACTGCCCGAACGCCGCCTCGCCGATGCGTGTGACGGACGAGGGGATCGTGACCTTCGTCATCAGCTCGCAGTCGTAGAACGCGCCGTCGCCGATCGACGTGATGCCGCTGCCGATCGAGGCGGTCTTGACGCTCTCCGCGGGGAACGGCGAGGCTTCGTCATAGTCGTACATGGCGCCCTTGCCCGATATCGTCAGCGCGCCGGAACTGGAGAGCTTCCAGGTCACGTTGTCGCCGCACTTACCGGACTGGCTGGCCTGCGCCGTCATAAAGCACAGCGCCATGAAGCCGAGCAGTACAAAAAGCAGTGCCTGTCTTCGCATGATATGCCACCTCTTCTTTCGATGGATATTATACTCCTGCCACAAAAATTTGGCAACAGGCAAAAGTGCGGGCCGCGCATCGTGAGGCCGCGGACCCCTTGCAAAACCCGCCCGTTTCATGTATACTATCCTCAGCCTGCCATGCACGCACGGCAGCACGAACATGAAACGGAGCGCGATGATATGAAGCGAATGAAGATATTCCTGTTGACCTGCATGCTCCTCACACTGGCCGCGTGGACGGCGCTGGGCGAGGGCGGCACGCTGCCCAAGGAGCGCTACGCCTGCAAGGTCGTCAACTGCGACGAATGGGTATCGCTGCGCGTGTCGCCGGACACCTCGTCCGAGCGCGCGATGGAGGTGCCGCTGGGCGCGGTCGTGGAGTACTGCGAGGATCTCGGGCGGTTCACCTATTGCCACTACGAGAACCGCGTGGGCTACATACTTACCGAGTATCTTTCAAAGGATACCGACGCGGCGCAGCGCGCGAGCGGCGGCGCGGACGCGCCGACCAGCACGTCGGGCGCGATCAGGCTGGTGCCCCTGACCGCAAAGGGGACCGAAGTGATCGACGGCGTACTTAACTATTCAGCCGCGGACATGCTCACGGACGAGGCGCTGCTCAACTGGATGTCCTCGGGCATGGCGCAGCCGAACATGGATCTCAATGCGTATCAGCCGCAGCAGTACTACGACTTCGAGCTGACGGGCGCGGAGCCTTCGGCGGACGTCACGGCGGGCTTTCCCTACGTGCCGGCGCTGACGGCCGAGGACAGGCCCATGGGGCTGGTCGGGCTGATCGGGGGCGACGGCGTCGAATGGATCGCCGTCAAGTGCGCGGCGGGCGCGAACGGCGAGGCGAGCGTGGTGTTCCCGGCGGCGCTGGTCGGGCGGCTGCAGGACGCGGCGGTGGAGACGGTGCTGATGGTGTATAAGGGGTAGACCTAAGATGATCCATCCGCTACCTATCGATTTTCATTCGATCGGAGATGTGAAATGTATTCTATCGAACAGTTTCGATTGTTGAATAAGCCAGAGTCATTGGTGTTGACACAGCATAGCAGGAAGCGATTTGCTGAACGTGGTATCAGCATCGAAGATATCCACTATGTGATTATGACGGGAGAAATAATCGAGCATTATACCGACGACAAACCCTTTCCGAGCTGCCTGATAATGGGTTATTCTGGTGAGCGCATGCTGCATATTGTAACAAGCATCGACGATGAGCTGATTTACATAATCACAGCCTATGCCCCGAATCCGCAGAAGTGGGAGGCCGACGGAAAGACGCGAAAGGAGAGCATGCCATGAAATGCATGAAATGCGGAAGACCTGCCTATATGAGCACGACATCCGAGGCGATCGAGCTGGGCTTCGGGCTTTTGGTCATTCGAAACATCCCGTGCTATAAGTGCGAGGAATGCGATGAGATATCCTATACCGGCGATGTCGTCATGAGGATAGAGTCTTTGGTCGCCGAAGCGAAGCGGCTGATGCATGAGATCAGGGTGATCGACTATACGAAGGCCGCATAGCGAACGCCCGTACAGACACACCGGGGAGCCGCCTCGAACGAGGCGGCTCCCCTTGTATCATCGGTCCATGCTTACTTGCCGATCACGGCCTTGATGCGTCTGACGCCCGCGCTGGAGGCCTCTTCCTTCATGATCTTGAAGCTCTTCAGGTCGCCGGTGTTGCCCGCGTGGGGACCTCCGCAGATCTCCTTGGAGAACTCGCCCATCGTGTAGACCTTGACGCGCTCGCCGTACTTGCTCTCGAACAGGCCGATCGCGCCCTGCGCCTTGGCCTCGGCCACGGTCATCTCCTCGCAGACCACGGGCACCGCGGCCTTTATGGATTCGTTGACCAGGCGCTCGACCTCGGCCTTCTCCTCGGCGGTCATCTTGCGGCCGAACGAGAAGTCGAAGCGCAGGCGCTCCGCGGTGATGTTGGAGCCCTTCTGCGCGACCTCGGGGCCCAGCACCTTGCGCAGCGCCGCGTGCAGCAGGTGCGTGGCGGTGTGCAGCTTCGCGGTCTCCTCGCTGTTGTCGGCCAGGCCGCCCTTGAAGCGCTGCTCCGCGCCGGCGTGGCTCTTCTCCTGATGCTCCTTGAAGCGCTGCTCGAAGCCCTCGGTGTCCACGCCGATGCCCTTCTCCGCGGCCATCTCGCAGGTGAGCTCGATCGGGAAGCCGTAGGTGTCGTACAGCTTGAACGCGCTGCGGCTGTCCATGGTCGCGCAGCCGGCGATCAGCCTGTCGATCGTCGCGTCGTCGATCGTGCCGGCCTGCACCTGCTCGTGTATCGGCATGTTCTCGGGGCTGGGCGGCAGCACCTTCATGACGGCCTCGATGCAGGCGGCGTTCGCCTTGTCCGCCTTGAGCGCCTCGAAGGCGGCCTTCCTGCGGGTCATGTTGCCGTAGACCTTTTCGAACTCGGCCATGCCCTTTTTGAGCGTCCTCTGGAAGCGGTCCTCCTCGAGCTTCAGCTGCTCTAAGATGTAGGCGCTGTTGCGCTCAAGCTCGGGATAGTTGTCCTTGTACTGGTCGATGATGACCTTGGCGATCTCGCAGGTGAAGCCCTGCGGCGCGCCGATCTGCATGCCATGGCGCACGGCGCGGCGTATCAGGCGGCGCAGCACGTAGCCCTGGTCGACATTGGAGGGCGTCACGCCGCGGTCGTCGCCTATGATGAACGTGGCGGTGCGCATGTGGTCGGAGATGATGCGTATGGAGCGCGTGACCTCCTCGCTCTCGCCGTACTTCTTGCCGGAGAGCTCCTCGATCTTGCCTATGATGCGGGAGAATATCTCAGTCTCGTACACGGTCTTCGCGCCCATCAGCACGCAGAAGGTGCGCTCAAGGCCCATGCCGGTGTCCACGTTCTTCTGCTTGAGCGGCACGAACGAGCCGTCCGCCAGCTTCTCATACTGCATGAACACGTCGTTCCAGATCTCGAGGTAGCGTCCGCAGGAGCAGGCAGGGGAGCAGTCCGGGCCGCACGGCGGGCGGTCGGTGATGATGAACATCTCCGTGTCCGGGCCGCAGGGGCCGGTGATGCCCGCGGGGCCCCACCAGTTGTGCTTCTTGGGCAGGTAGAACAGGTGGTCGTCCTTGACGCCCTGCGCGCGCCAGAGGTTCGCCGCCTCCTCGTCGCGCGGCGCGTTCTCGTCGCCCTCGAACACGGTGAAGGCGAGCTTGTCGGGGTCCAGGCCCAGCCAATCCTTGCCGGTCAGGAATTCCCAGCTCCAGGGGATCATCTCGCTCTTGAAGTAGTCGCCCAGGGACCAGTTGCCCAGCATTTCGAAGAAGGTCAGGTGGCTGGGGTCGCCGACTTCGTCGATGTCGCCGGTGCGGATGCACTTCTGCACGTCGGTCAGCCGCGTGCCCATGGGATGCTTTTCGCCCATCAGGTAGGGCACCAGCGGATGCATGCCGGCGGTGGTGAACAATACGGTGGGGTCGTTCTCCGGGATCACGGAGGCCGAAGGGATCTCCTTGTGTCCCTTGGACTTGAAGAAGTCCAGGAACAGCGCGCGCAGCTCGTTTGCGGTCGAAATGTTCATGTTGATCGTTCCTCCAATGCGGTGTTCCAAAATAAAATGCACCCTTCCGACTCAAGGACGAAAAGATGCCGTTCGCGGTACCACCCTGATTGACCTTTCCCATGCGCGGGGAAGGCCCACTTTCACGGCCTGTAACGGGGCCGCCCGCCGCGCCATTTCCTGCGCGGGGCATTCCACGGAGGATGGCCGCATTCCCGCCCGCCCGCCGCCTTGCACCGTTTCCGGCGGCTCTCTGAAGGTACGTGCGCGGGACGCTGTTTCCCCCTGCCAATATGTGAAAGGTATTATAGCAAACGCCGCGCGAAAAGTCAACGCGCCGCGGTTGAAATAATGGTGAAGATTGAGAGAATGAGGAATGAGGAGGGAGGAATGAGGAGTTAGGAATGAGGAGTTAGGAGTTAGGAGTTAGGAGTTAGGAGTTAGGAGTGCGGCCCGTAGCGGCGGCGTCTACGCCGCCATGTCCCGCAGGGGAAGACGCAGGCCATGCTCGCAGGACCGATCGTCGGATGACGTACATCCCGTAGGGGCGCCATCCATGGCGCCCGTCCCCCGGGTGCGCGGTATCGACCATGCGGGGGAACGGGCGAGACAAGTCTCGCCCGTTCCCCGCAGGATCGATCGTCGTGTAACTTATGCTCAGTCCATCTCCTCGAGCAATGCCCTGAGCAGCGCGTACGTCCTGTTGAACGAATCCAGCCGCATCCTTTCCGCGGGCGAGTGGCAGCCCTCGGCGTCCGGACCGATCGTCACGATGTCCATGCCGGGCATCGTGCGCGAGAAATAGCCGATCTCCATGCCGCCGTGGCTGGCTTCCTCCTCGGGGCGCGCGCCCAGCATGCGCTCCGCCAGCGCCATGTACTTCTCACGCAGCGGGGAATCGGGCATGTATTCGAAGCCTGGATAGTCGCTGTCCGTGACGCCCTCCGCGCCGAACGCCTCGCCGGCGGCCAGTATCTCCTCGGACAGCATCGCGCGGTGTTCGGACGTGGCGCTTCGTATCATCAGCGTGACCCTGAGCGCGCCGTCCTGCGTGCTGAGCACGCCTATGTTGTCGCTCAGCGCCACGACGCCGGGGCGCGCGGCGTCCATCATGCGCACGCCGTTGGGCAGCGCCAGCAGCATGCGCCCGCAGGCCAGGCCGTAGGCGGGGCCTTCCTCGTCGGGTATCGCGTCCAGGCGCACATCCAGCGCGGGGTCTGTCTCGCGATACAGCCTGCGGAAGCGGCTGCGCAGGTTGATGACGCGCTCGCGCGCGAATCCCGCGCGCTCCGCGGGTATCTTAAGCACCGCGCTCGCGTCGCGCGGTATCGCGTTGGCGGCCTCGCCGCCCTCCGCGTGGATCAGCGCCGCGCCCGTGCCCTCCAGCGCCATCATCAGGTGGCCCAGCAGCTGTATGGCGTTCGCGCGGCCGCGGTGTATCTCCGCCGCGGAGTGCCCGCCGGTCAGGCCGTTCACGGACAGCAGGAAGCACTGCCCGTCGCGCTCCGCCGGCTCAAGGGGCAGCGAGAAGCACACGCGCCGCCCGCCGCAGGTGGATACGGTGGTCGTGCTTTCGCCGCCGCCGTCCAGCGACACCATGCGGCGGCTTTTGATCTTTGAGGTGTCGAACTGCGCCGCGCCCAGCAGGCCGATCTCCTCCTGCACGGTGAACAGGCATTCGAGCAAGGGGTGCTTCGCGCCTTCATCCAGCAGCAGCGCCATCATGTACGCTACGCCGTAGCCGTCGTCCGCGCCCAGCGTCGTGCCGACGGCGTGCAGCCAGCCTTCCTCATCGACCGCCAGCTCGAGAGGGTCCTTTTCAAAGTCATGCTCGCAGCCGGGCACCTTCGTGCAGACCATGTCCAGATGCGCCTGCAGCAGCACCGGCGCGGCGGCCTCATAGCCCGGCGCCGCGGGTTTGGTCACCAGCAGGTTCCCCATGGCGTCCTGGAACGTCGCAAGGCCGCGGGCCTCCATCATGACCTTTATGGCGTCGGAGGCGGCCTGTTCGTTGCGGGATCCGCGCGGTATGGCGCTCAGCCAGGCAAAGTATCTCTCTATATCCGTGGAAGGGACAAACGGGGTCATGTCGGTTCACGTTCCTTTCTGTCATTCGTCCGTGTCGAGCATCTCGACGAACACCATGATCACGCCCGCGAGCTCCCCGCGCGTGAGCGGTTCGCCTGTCAGCTCGTGATCGCGTTCATAGGAAAGGCCTACGGCCTGTGAGAAGTCCGAGAGCAGCCCGTCGGCCGCCTCGTCCGTGAGCGGGTCGCCCACGGTCAGGTCCTGCGGGAACAGGCCGTAGCCCTGGAGCGCCTGGAGCGCGTTGTCCTGGTCCTCCGGGTCGCCGCCGGTCATGCAGTAGAGCGCCCCTGCGAGGTCGCCCACGGTGGCGGGCTCGTGCACGCCGAATTCGGTGTCGCTCAGCGGCAGCATGAAGCCGGAGCCCACCGCGAAGTGCACGGCCGTGGCGCTGGGGTCGTCGTCCTGCACGTCCTCCATGACCGCGGGGCCGGCGTCCTTCGCGCCCAGCGGGTCGAGCACCGCGTCATACAGCTCACCGTTCTCGTTGATCACGGAGGCGCCGCCCACGGTCACCTTGTAGCCGTTTTCGACGAGCGCGTCGTACATGTCCGCATAGCGGCCCAGGTCCTCCACCTTCAGCGCCTTCAGCGCGCGCATGTTCTCCAGCGTGCTGTCCGGGTCCTCCTCGGTCAGCGCGTCCACAATCGCGTCCAGCGCGCCGCTCAGCACGCCGGTGGGCATCGCATAGCCCACATAGGCCGAAAGTATGTAGCCGTCCAGCGTGTCCTGATCCATTTCGAGACCGCGCATGAAGTCGCCGAGCCCTTCGTATACTGCGAACGTCTCGGCCACGTTCGGGTCGCGGTAGGAGAGCAGGTACAGGCTGTCCTCGGTCGCGGCGTGCAGCACGCCGTATGCGCCGTAGCGGTCGCGCAGCTGCGGGATCAGGTAGGCGTCGTAGACGGCGGTGGTCACGACGTTCAGCGCGGCGTCATACTCTTCGAAGCCGCAGCTTTCCAGGTCGATCACATGGCCGTTGTACTGCGCGTTGCTGTCTATGATGATGCCCTCGCTGTCGGCGGGCACGGGCAGATCCAGCTCCACGGCCTCCACGGGCGCTTCGCCGAGCTTCGCCAGGAACGCGTCCGCGAGCGTGCGGTTCAGCGCGATGCCCTCCTTCGTGCCCGCATAGGCGGTGACGGCATTCGCGCGGTTGTTGAGCGAGGCCTGTATGTGCTCGAGCTTCTCCACGACGCGCTCGGGCTCTTCTTCGAGCATGCGCTCCGCCTCGCCCAGGAACTCGTAATAGTCTAAGTAGTTGTAGTGGTCCGAGATCAGCGAGCCCCTGTCGTAGCGCGCCAGCCCGCGATAGAGGCCTATGGAATAGGGCATGGACTTGAACGAGGACTTGAGCGAGGCGCGCTCTTCGCCGACCAGCTCCTTGAGGCGCTCGACGTCCGTGAGGTCCGTGCCGTACAGCAGCTCATACATCAGGTCGTAGCCGGCCTCGAGATCCTCCTCGCGCGCGATCCAGCCGAGGCGCAGGCACACGTGGCACGTTTCGTCGCGCCCTAATATCGACATGCGCAGCACCGTGTCGTAGAAGTACCGTTCGACCAGCGCGTCCAGCTCGTCGCGCGTGTGCGCGTCCGTGTCCATCTCGCCCAGCACGGATGTGAACAGATGCAGCCACAGCAGCTCCTCCTCCGTGAAGCCCGCGCCGTCCAGCCAGACGTCCGTGCGCCCTATGCCGTCCACGGCGGCCTCGACGTTCAGGCGGCGCACGCCGTCCTCGCCGGTCTCGTCGCTCAGCGCGTATTCGCGCACCTCCTCGGGCAGGCTCTCCACGGTGACCGCCTGCAGCTCCGATATGTATTTCGCCGCGTCGTCGGGCTCGGCCTCGGTCGCATTGCTCCTGTCGATGATGGCCTGGAGCTCCTCCTCCGTCATGTCGGCCTTGACCTGCGCCAGCCGTTCCCTGAGCGCGGCGTCGTTCTCTTCCTTGAGCCCGGGCACGGGATACGTGACGGCCAGCGCCGTGATCTGGTCGGGGGCAAGCCAGGCGGCGATCGCCTCCCGGTACGCGCCCTGCGCGTTCAGCTCGTCGATGGTATCCAGTCCCTCGACATAATCCATGTAGCAGTAGGGGTCGCCGGAGTTCACGTACTCATAGGCGACGCTCTCGATCATGTTGACGCCAACGCCGGAGTTCTCCATCAGCAGCGCGGTCGAGAGCTCGATCGAGGCGGTGATGCCGTCGACGATGTCCTGCGGGAAGCCCTCCTCGAGGGTCTGGGCGATGCTTTCATCCACGGTCTGCTTGAACAGCGCGGCGTCCTCCCTGTCGACGTTCTCCGCGACGAACAGCACCAGGTCTTCAGGCCCGGTCATGTCGAAGCCCACGCTGAACGTCGCCTTGGGCAGCGCCTTCTCGAGGTTCTGCATGAGCCTGGAGGCGCTGGACGAGAACAGGTTCATCAGCAGGTTGACGGTGCGCTCGGCCTCGCGGTCCCTGTTGAGGCCGGGACAGACATAGGCGTAGTGGACCGCGGAGGCGTTGGCCGTGTCGGAGCCGGCCTCGACCGGGAAGCCGTATTCCGCCTCGACGGACTCCGTAAGCGGGGTATAGCCGGCGTCTTCGAATGTGAAGTCGCGCCTTTCGAACGGCTCGAACGCGCGGTCCAGCAGCCTGAGGAACGCGGCGTAGTCCTCGAAGTCGCCGTAGAGATAGGCGATCAGGTTGGAGGGATGGTAGTACAGGTCGTGATAGGCGCACAGGGACTCGAACGTCATCGAGGGGATGTCCTCCGGAAGCCCGCCGTGGTCGTTGGCCGCGACGCTGCCGGGGAACGCCGTGCCCATCAGGTTGATGTTCGCGGCGCGCTCCAGCGTGATCGCGCCCAGCATCTCGGAGTAGACGGTGCCCTCGATGGTCAGCTCGCCGTCCATGTCGGGCAGGCGGTAGCGCCACGCCTCCTCGCGGAATATGCTCTCGTCATCCATGATGACGGGATTCAGGCAGCTGTCCGTGTAGTAGTCGGCATATTTGAGCAGCTGCGCCTCGGAAAGGCTGGCCACGGGATAGGTCGTCATCGTGGGCAGCGTCATGGCGTTCATGAACGTGTTGTAGGTCTGGCTGGACAGGTTGAAGAACAGCGCCTTGGAAGGATACTTCTCCGAGCCGTCCAATGTCGAATGCTCGAACACGTGCGGAAGGCCCGTGTTGTCGATGGGCTGCGTCCGAAACGTCAGGTCGAACGCGCGGTCCGTGTCCTCGTTGGCCAGATACATCAGAAGAGCGCCCGTGCGCTCGTGCTCGAACAGCACGGCCGTGCCGCCGATCAGCGGGAAGTCGCGCGAGTCGACCACCTTGAAGCCCTCCACGACGTCGCCGACGGCGGGAAGCGCTTTGGGGTCGTCCGCCGCAAGGGCCGAAACGGGCAGCAGCGCAAGTATCAGCAGTATGGAAAGTATGCGTCTCATGGGAACCTCCTGAATTTGATCGAGTGTAACGAATGAATGATAACGCATACCGCCCCGCAATGCAATAGGGCGGCGCGTATTTTTGCAAGGAATGCGCGTCTGTCGGCGCGTCATCGCCCGAGATACGCCCTGTACATGCCGCCGGGCACCTTGAGCACGATGCCGCGCAGCTCTAACAGCGTCAGCCGCGCGTTCAGCGTGCCGGGGGCCAGGCCCGTCTCGGCGCGCAGCTCTTCGAACGTGAGTTCCTGCGCAAGCAGCGGTTCGACGATGGCCCTCTCCGCGTCGTCTAACTGTGCGGTCATATCCGGCGCGGGCGCCTGCGCGGGCGGCTCCGCCCAGCGGTAGTGGCTCAGTATCTCCCACTCGGACAGCACCGGCACGGCGCCGTCGACGATCAGCCTGTTGGGCATGGCGCTTTGGGGCGAGTAGATCGAGCCGGGCACGGCGAACACGTCGCGCCCCTGGTCCAGCGCGCAGTTGACCGTGATCATCGCGCCGGAGCCCTTCGCGCCTTCGACGATCAGCGTGCCCTGCGTGAGGCCGGATATGATGCGGTTGCGCGCGGGGAAGTGCCCCTGCAGCGGCTGCGTGCCGGGCGGGTATTCGCTGATCAGCGCGCCGCCTGCGTCCAGTATGCGTTCCGCCAGGTCCGCGTTCTCCGGCGGATAGATCACGTCCACGCCCGAGCCCAGCGCGGCGATCGTGCGCCCCTCGCCCTCGAGCGCGCCCTCGTGCGCGCAGGTGTCGGTGCCGCGCGCCAGTCCCGATACCACGGTGACGCCGTTGCGCGCAAGTCCCCGCGCGATCTCGCGCGCGGCGCGCTGTCCGTCGCGCGTGCAGCGCCGCGAGCCCACCACGCCGAACATGCGCTCGTCGTCCAACGGGCTGCTGCCGCGCACGTACAGCGTGGCGGGCGGATCGTAGATCTCCGCCAGACGCCCGGGGTAGTCCGCGCTCACGCGCGTGAGCGCGCGGCATCCGGCGCGTTCGAGCGCCTTGAGCAGCCTGTCGACGTTCTCCTCGCTGCGCGCGGCGCGCAGGCTGTCCCATGTCTTCCTGCCCAGAAAGCGCAGCTCGGGCGCGCCCACGTTGTCCCACACGGCGCGCGGGTCCTCGAATATGGTCAGCAGCTGGTAGAAGCGCTTCAGGCCAATGCCTTCGACGTTGGAAAGCCAGATCCAGTAGAGCTCTGTTTCGGTGTAGGGCATGGGGACCTCCGGGTGAGTTAGGAGTTAGGAGTTAGGAGTTAGGAGTTTGAGTTGGACAGTTGACGGAGAGCAGTTAACAATTAACAATTAACAGTTAACAGTTGATGGCCGGACGAATTGAAGTCACGTCGGGAGGGCATTCACGGTGTACGCTCCGATGCGTGCAAAACCCCGATAAAGTCGACTGATATGCCGTAGGGACGCCATTCATGGCGTCCGCCCGTTCAGCGGATGTGTGAAAACGATCGGTGATTGTCAGCAAACAGTGTGACAGATGGATCACAAACGGCTCATCCCACGGTATCGTTGCGCACAGACCTCGACCGGAGCGGCGTCTTGTCGACGCCGCCTCCGCGACGTGACCTCAAGTTACCCACTGTTTCCAACCTTGATTCCCGAGCTGACGTGACCCATTGGATCACGCACTGTCCCAGCCACCGCGCCGCAGGCGCGGCGCGAAGCGTCCTTGAGGGTTCTCCTCCTGTCTGCTAAACTTAAGTCCACGGCGGCGGGAGAAGGTCCCGTTTCCAACCTCTCACCCGTCGCCGTGAACCCTTACAAGCAGACAGGAGGAGGTTCGTCAAGGATGGCGGCCGGTCGGGGTACTATGCTTATTGCACCACTGTCCATACCACAGTATTGTCCGCCATCGACGAACGGCTATCCGCCGCTGCGGCGTTCACATGGCTGAACGGGGGCGCGACAAGCGGCGCCCCTACGGCGCGACCGCAGGCCGATCACTTCTTTTGCAACGTCCAATGAAACGCAACTGTGCGTAAACGATCGGCGAACGACTATCCGTCCTCCCGTAGGGACGCCATTAATGGCGTCCGCCCGGTCGCAGCGCCCATGATCTCACCTTACAATTATAATCCTTCTTTAGTTCTTAGTCAATCTTTCTCTTATGGTTCGCATGACATGCATACGCCCGCATATCGACACAGGTTAAATTTCATGGACACTTGCATTTCAGAAATCCATTTTTGAAAAAAGGTCTTTTCAAATCGGCGGATTTCTGTTACAATGGGTATACTATGGTATGGAAGGCAGTTTTGCCTTTGGCCGTAAAGCTGCATTCAAACGAAACGTGCAGGACAATACACTACAGGAGGAATTCCCATGAAAGATTATCAGGCCCGCAACATCCGCAACCTGACCATCGTGGGCCACGGCAGCGTAGGCAAGACCACGCTGGCGGAGGCGCTTCTGTTCACCGCCGGCGCGATCGACCGCCAGGGCCGTGTGGAGGATGGCGCAGCCACCATGGACTACGAGGCTGAAGAGACCAAGCGCCATATCTCCCTCTCCGCCGCCATGGCGCCGCTGGAGTGGAAGAACACCAAGGTCAACTTAGTCGACATCCCCGGCTACTTTGACTTTGCGGGCGAGCAGGTCGGCCCCATGACCGTGTGCGAAGGCGCGCTGATCACCGTCGGCGCGGTCTCCGGCCTGGACGTGGGCGCGGAAAAGGCGTGGGCCATGTGCGACAAGACCCAGTCCTCCCGCATGATCGTCGTCACCAAGATGGACCAGGAGAACGCCAACTTCCAGAAGGCGCTCACCTCCATCACCGACAAGTACGGCAGCCACATCGCGCCCATCGAGGTGCCGATCGTCGAAAACGGCAAGTTCACCGGCGTGGTCTGCGTGCTGGAGAACAAGGCGTTCGTGGGCGAGGGCAAGAACCTGAAGGCCATCGACATCCCCGCGGATCTGGCTGACGAGGTCGAGGCGGCGCGCGAAGCCATCATGGAAGCGGCCGCCGGCGCCGAGGACGAGCTCATGGAGAAGTACTTCGAAGAAGGCGAGCTCTCCTTCGACGAGATGATGCACGGCCTGCGCAAGGGCATCGAGGACGGCTCCGTCGTGCCCGTCGTGTGCTGCTCTTCGCTGACCCGCATAGGCATGGCGAAGCTGCTGGACAACATCATCGACCTGATGCCCTCCCCGGCCGGCAAGGTCACGGAAGGCACCGACCCGAAGACCGGCGACGCCGCCGAGCGCACCTGCGCCGACGACCAGCCCTTCTCCGCGCGCGTGTTCAAGACCATGGCCGACCCGTTCGTGGGCAAGCTGAGCCTGATCAAGGTCATGTCCGGCACGCTGGACGCCTCCACCACGCTGTACAACGTCAACGCGGAGAAGTCCGAGAAGCCCGGCAGCATATACTTCCTCAAGGGCAAGCAGCAGTCCACCACCCAGAAGGTGTGCGCGGGCGACCTGTGCGCGCTGGCCAAGCTGCAGTCCGTCGCCACGGGCAACACCCTGTGCGACGCGAACAACCCGATACAGTATCCCGACATGGACTTCCCGGCCCCCTGCATCTCCAAGGCGGTGTACGCCAAGAAGGCGGGCGAGGAAGACAAGATATTCTCCGGCCTGAACCGCCTGATGGAAGAAGATCCCACCATCAAGCTCGAGAAGAACGTCGAGACCGCCGAGAGCGTGCTGTCCGGCCTGGGCGAGATGCACATCGACGTCATCGCCGCCAAGCTCGCCTCCAAGTTCAAGGTCGAGTGCAACCTGCAGGATCCCAAGATCCCGTACCGCGAGTCCATCCGCAAGCCCATCGACGTGCAGGGACGCCACAAGAAGCAGTCCGGCGGCCACGGCCAGTTCGGCGATGTCAAGATCAAGTTCCGCCCGAACGCCGATCCCTCCGACACCGAGTTCCACTTTGTGGATTCCGTCGTGGGCGGCACCGTCCCGCGCAACTTCATCCCCGCGGTCGAAAAGGGCCTGATCGACAACATCAAGCACGGCGTGCTGGCAGGCTTCCCGGTGGTCGGCCTGACGGCGGAGCTGTACGACGGCTCCTATCACCCGGTCGACTCGTCTGAAATGGCGTTCAAGACCGCGGCCCGCCTGGCGTTCAAGCAGCTGACCGGCGCGAACCCCGTGCTGCTTGAGCCCATCTACCACGTTGAAGTGGACGTGCCGGACCAGTACATGGGCGACGTGATCGGCGACATGAACAAGCGCCGCGGCCGCATCATGGGCATGGACAAGGTCGGCGACCAGCAGCGCGTCACCGCAGAGGCGCCGCTGAGCGAGATGTTCAAGTACGCCACGGACCTGCGCTCCATGACGCAGGCGCGCGGCTCGTTCACGATGCGCTTCGAGCGCTATGAAGAAGTTCCCGCCGCCGATGCGAAGAAGGTCATCGAGGCCTACAAGCGCGAGGACGAGGACGACGATTGATCTAAGGACATGAATACGGCAGCCCCGGCGAGCATTGCGCCGGGGCTGTCAAAATCATGAGGCTCCGCAGAGGGCGTTCACTGAACGGGCGGCTGCCCCATGGCCTCTTCGAGCGTCACCTGGTCTTCCAGCACCTCAGCCTTGCGCTTTGTGTGCCTGGCCTGCGTGCCCTGCAGCTTCACGATGGTCTCCTCGCTTTCGCGCAGAAGGTCCGAATAGAAGCGCTCCATCTCGGTGCGCTCGCTCAGCAGCGATTCGCGCTCGTGCGTGAGCATGGTGCGCTGCTTCTCGAGCTGGTCCTCGCGCATACGGACGGCGCTCAGGTCGCGCTCGGCCGCCATGCGGCGCTTCTCCTCGCGCTGGCCGCGCTCGACCGCCGTGCGGTAGCGCTCCGCGCGCTCGGACACGTCCTTCTCGAGCCAGCGCACGCGGTCGCGCAGTATCTCCAGCTCGCGGCGCAGCAGCGCCATCTCCTCGGCGCGGCGCGCCTGGTCGCTCTTCAGGCGCGTGAGGCTGCGCTCGCTGGCGCGGCGTTCGTTCTCGAGCTGGCGCGCGTGCAGTTCGCCGCTGCGCTGCTCCTGTATCCACAATATCGCGAGCACGATGCACGCAAGCGCCAGCACGATCGTGGCGATCATCCAGAAATTCACTTGGCAATCCTCCACTGCTATGGTCTGGTTAAACTGTCGATATTATAACACAGTTTGTTCGAATTGAAAAGGAAAACTTGACGCCGCGCATATGATGAGAAGGAGTGAAGCGCCATGCCGCTCAGGATCGTGCGCAACGACATCACGAAGATGAAGGTGGACGCCATCGTCAACGCCGCGAACGAGACGCTCCTGGGCGGGGGCGGCGTGGACGGCGCGATACACCGCGCCGCGGGGCCGAAGCTTTTGCAGGAATGCAGGAAGCTGGGCGGCTGCGAGACGGGCCGGGCGAAGCTTACGAAGGGCTACGACTTGCCCTGCCGCTATGTCATACACACGGTGGGGCCCGTTTGGCGCGGCGGGCGCTTCGGCGAGGCAAAGCTGCTGGCCTCGTGCTACAGGGAATCGCTGCTGCTTGCGGCGGAACATCGCTGCGAGACGGTCGCGTTCCCGATGATCTCGACGGGCGTGTACGGCTATCCCGCCGCCCAAGCCATGCGGGTGGCGGTCGACGCGGTCACCGCGTTCCTGCTGGACCACGACATGACCGTGTACATCGTCGTGTTCTCCAGAGACGCCTTCGAGATATCGGGTCGGCTGTTCAACGACGTGAAGGCGTATATCGACGATGTCTATGTCGACCGGCACACGGATATGCGCCGCGAGCAGCAGCGCAGCGTGCGCGTGTTCGACGCGATGATGGCGGAGCCTGCCACTGCCGCCGCGGCGCCCGCCTCGCTTGACGACATGCTCTCAGACATCGAGGACGGCTTTTCCGAGACGCTTTTGCGCATGATCGACGAAAAGGGCTTCACGGACGCCGAGTGCTACAAGCGCGCGAACATGGACAGGCGCCATTTCAACAAGATCAAGAACAACCCGTCCTACAAGCCGACGAAATCCACGGCGCTCGCGTTCGCGGTCGCGCTCAGACTAAGCATAGATGAGACGAAGCAGCTTCTGATGAAGGCGGGCTACGCGCTGACACATTCGAGCAAGCAGGACATCGTCGTGGAGTACTGCATAAAGAACGGCATATACGACATCATAGAGATCGACCAGGTGCTGTTCAAGTTCGACCTGCCGCTGCTGGGGAGCTGAATTTGTCGCCTCGCAGGCGACCACATCCACCGCGTTTTCCGATATAATCATCGTCGTAACAGGGAACAAGCTCGCGACGACAAAAGGAGGAAAACGCGATGAAAAAGGGTCTTACGGAACTGGTTTTCATACTCGACCGCAGCGGCTCGATGAGGGGGCTGGAGCGCGACACGATCGGCGGCTTCAACAGCATGATCGAAAAGCAGCGGCGCGAGCCGGGCGAGGCGCTGGTCTCCACGGTGCTGTTCGACCATGAGACGGACGTGATACACGACCGCGTGCCGCTGGCCAAGGTGGCGCCCCTGACAGAGCGCGAATACTTCGTGCGCGGCTCGACCGCGCTGCTGGACGCCATAGGCGGCGCGATACACCACATAGGCAACGTGCACAAGTACGCGCGCGCGGAGGACGTGCCGGAGAAGACGCTCGTCGTGATCACGACCGACGGCATGGAGAACGCCAGCCACATCTACGATCTGAAGAAGGTCAAGGCCATGATCGAGCGCCAGCAGGCGAAGTACGGCTGGGAGTTCCTGTTCCTGGGTGCGAACATCGACGCCGTAGGCACGGCGGCCGGCTTCGGCATAGACGCGGCGCACGCCGTGGACTACAAGGCCGACGCACAGGGCACGGCGCTCAACTACGAGGTGCTGGGCGAGGCCATCTCACAGGTGCGCGCGCAGAGGACGTTGTCGGCCGACTGGAGCGTGCGCATACGCGAGGACAAGACGAAACGCGGATGATCCGTGGGAGGAAAGACATGGACGCGATGACGGCGATACTGACGAGGCGCAGCTACAGGGGGCCGTACAAGCCCATACCCGTGCCGAGAGAGGACCTGGCGGCGATCATGCGCGCAGGGCTGGCTGCGCCCTCGGGCTGCAACAAGCAGACCACCAGCCTGATCGGCGTGGACGATCCTCAGGTGCTGCGCGCGCTCAAGGCGGTGATCGACCCGCCCGTGGGCGAGACGGCGCCCGCCGCGATCTGCGTGCTGACCGAGCGCGTGAACGCCTATCGCGACAAGTGCTTTTCCGTGCAGGACTATTCGGCGGCAATCGAGAACATGCTGCTTGCGGCGGTGGCGCTGGGCTACCAGAGCTGCTGGTACGAGGGGCACATCACCGACGACGATGACATAGGCCGCAGCATGGCGGACGTGCTGGGCGTGCCGGAAGGTTACGACCTGGTGTGCTTCCTGCCCATAGGCGTCGCCGAGGCGGAGCCCGTGCCGCCGCGCAGGAAGCCGTTCGAGGCGCGCGCTTGGTTCAACGGCTTTCCTGAGACATTGTGACATACAGAGGTTCGACGATGAACAGGACGATCTGCCTGCTGCTCACGCTGCTCATGGCGGTCACGGCCGGGGCCGAGGGGACGCGCGACGACATGCGCGCCGCCTGGCGCGCGATACGCTCGATCGGCACGGACGCGCCGTTCACGGCCGAGCCCCGCGCCGTGCCGCCCCTCGAGGCGGGCGCGCTGTCGGACGCCGCGCTGGACGGCGCTGTGGACACGGTCAACTTCCTGCGCGGGCTTGCGGGGCTTTCGCCGGTGTCGCTTTCACCCATCTACACGCTTGAATGCCAACACGGCGCGACGCTGCTCGCCTGCCTGGACTACGCAGCTCACGACGTGCCGCAGCCCGAGGGCGTCGACGCGGAATTCTATCGCACGGCCGTGCAGGCGACGCGCGGCTCGAACGTCGCGAAGTTCAACTGGACGCGGCCGACCATGCTCGAGGAAGCCGTGCTCTACTTTGCGCGCGACGACGGCGACCTGAACCTGACCGAGCTGGGCCACAGGCGGTGGCTCCTTGATCCGGCCATGCGCGAGACGGGCTTCGGCATGGCGGTGTCCGGGAGCGGGTCGAGCTATGCGCTCATGTACGCGGTGGATCATGCCGGGGACGGCGGGGCGTGGGACCACGTCGCGTGGCCCTCGGCGGGCGTGTTCCCGGCGGAGCTCATGCACGGGCATCTGCCGTGGTCCGTATCGCTCAACGAGGATGTGTACGATGTCGCCGGCTCTTCGATCACGGTCACGCTTTCTGAGGAGAGCCTGGGCCTCATCTTCAGCTTCGACTGCACGGCGGGCAAGGGGGACGGAGAGTGTGCGGTCAGCTTCGACCGCTGCGGCAGCGGCCCCGCGGTGATATTCCGCCCCGGCTTCACGGGCACGGCGTTTTCGGACTACCTGCAAAACCAGGTGTGGACGGTGCGGCTGGAGGGCCTGAAGGATCTCGAAGGGAGAGAAGCGACCATCGAATACGCCGTTCAGATGGCGTCGCTCTACGTGCAGGAGGCGGCGAGCGTCGACATGTCCGTAAACGAGCTCTCGCTCGTCCCCGGAGAACGCGCCGCGCTCAGCGCGCAGGTGGTGCCCGATTATGCGGACGACCTCGCGCTCACGTGGCATTCCTCGGACGAGGCGGTGGTGCGCGTATATGCGGACGGCACGGTCGAGGCCGTCGCGCCGGGCACGGCGTCCGTCACCGCTGAGAGCGCGAACGGCCGCAGCGACGCGTGCCTCGTGACGGTCAGGGAGGGATAGCCCGTGTACTACGATCCCTACACGCCCCGGCGGCACGGCTGCCTGGGCGGCTTGCTGCGCACGGTCGTGCTGCTGGCGCTGCGGGCCGTGCTGTTCGCCGTGATCGTGTGCGCGGCGGTATACCTGGTCGGTCTGTACGTGCCGGCCGTGGGCGCGTTCACATCAGAGATGCTCAGAAGGGCACAGACCATGCTTGCCGAATGGAGGTTCGGACGATGAACGAAGTCATGCGACAGCTCCGCGCGCGCGTGTCCGTGCGCGCCTGGTCCGGCGCGCCGATACCGCCCGACGCGCGGCGCGCGATACTGGAGGCGGCGTGTCAGGCGCCCAGCGCGGGCAACATGCAGCTCTACACGATACTGGACATCACCGATCCCGCGATCAAACAGAAGCTTGCCGAGAGCTGCGACCACCAGCCGTTCATAGCGGAGGCGGACATGGTGCTCGTGTTCCTGGCGGACTACCAGAAGTGGGTGGACGCCTTCGACGAAGCGGGCATCGCGCACAGGCGGCCCGGCGCGGGCGACCTGATGCTGGCCGTGTCGGACGCGTGCATCGCGGCGCAGAACGCGGTGACCGCCGCGTGGAGCCTTGGCGTGGGCAGCTGCTACATAGGCGACGTGTCGGAGCACTGCGCGTATCACCGCGCGCTGCTGGGCCTGCCCGCATATGCGTTCCCCGCGGCGATGGCCGTGTTCGGCATGCCCGCCGAGGGACAGCTCGAAAGGAAGAAGCCGGCGCGCTTCCCGCTTGAAGACATCGTGATGAGGGATGTCTACGCGCGAAAGGACGGCCGCGCGCTCAGGGCGATGTTCGCGGAGCGCACGCAGGCCCTGGGCTATGAGGAATGGATGCGCAGGCACTGCGCGCGCAAGTACGACTGCGACTTCTCCCGCGAGATGACGCGATCGGTGGAGGAATACCTGGAGACGTGGAGATCACGGAAGGGCGAGGCGTGATCCCTTCCGACGCCCGCACATAATTCCCCGTTTTCCATTCACAAACGGACGAAAACGTGGTATAATGTCCCTGAGACAGGGGGTAGGTCCTTTTGCACGGGAAGCTTTTGATCATCGAAGGGCTGGACGGCTCCGGCAAGGCGACGCAGGCGGAGCGGCTGGCCCGCGCGCTCAGTGGCATGGGGCGCGACGTGCGCAAGGTGTCGTTCCCGAACTACGAAAGCGACTCCTCCGCGCTGGTGCGCATGTACCTCTCCGGCGCGTTCGGCGGCGACCCCGGCGACGTGAACGCCTACGCGGCCTCCGTGTTCTTTGCGGTGGACAGGTACGCGGGCTTCAAGGCGGACTGGGGCGACTTCTACCGCGCCGGCGGCATCGTGATAGCGGACCGATACACCACGTCCAACGCCGTGCACCAGTGCTCCAAGCTGCCGCGCGACGAGTGGGACGGCTACCTTGAGTGGCTGTTCGACTTCGAATACCGCCTGATGGGCATACCCGCGCCCAACGGCGTGGTCTACCTGCGCATGGATCCTGCCGTGTCGCAGGAGCTCATGTCGAAGCGCTATCACGGCGATGAGAGCAAAAAGGACATACACGAGCGCAACCTGGACTATCTCAGGCGTTCCGCGCTGGCGGCCGAGTACTGCGCGGACAGGCTCGGCTGGATGGCCGTGGACTGCACGGCGGGTGGCGCCATGCGCACCGTCGAGGATATCCACGCAGAGCTCATGCAGAGGCTCGAAGCTGAGGGGCTGCTCTGACGGGCGGCGGGGGAGTGCGTTAAAGATGGGACAAAGAGGAACGTCCTCGATGTTCCGCGGGAGGTGTGGAACATGTGCATGGTTTCGGTGGATATCCCGAACGAGGTGCTGTACGATACGCACATGAGCAACGCCGAGGCGGCTGATTTTGCTCGAAAGATGGTCGCTCTGGGCTACTATACGCAGAATCAACTGTCGATCGGCTACTGCGCAAAGATCGCCGGCCTTAGTGAGGAGGACTTCATCGTGTTCCTTGGCCGGCACGGCATAGGTATCTTCGACCGGCTGACAGAAGAAGAATTGATGAGGGACATTGCAAATGCGTAAGGTCGTTTCTGGCCCAGAAGATCGCGGCCGAGCTGGTGATCATAGACGATCATGCCGCAAGACGCACCGCCGAATATCTGAGACTTCCGTTGACGGGGACGCTTGGCGTACTGGTCAGAGCAAAAAAAGACTGCCTGTTGGAAGCCGTCATGCCCATGGTTTCGCAGATGGAAGCCTGCGGGATATACTTTTCAAACGAATTGAAGCGATCGATACGGAGTTTGGCCGGAAAGTGAACGGCCATCGAGTGCAGGGTGCAAACAGTCACATGACCACATATCAAAAACGAGGAGGAATGGAACAATGCAGGTCATCTATGGACACAGGGGCGCTTCAGGCTATGCGCCGGAGAACACGCTGGAGGCCTTCGAGCTGGCGGCAAAGATGGGCGCGACGGGCGTGGAGCTGGACGTGCACATCGCGCGCGACGGCGAGCTGGTCGTCACCCACGACGAGAAGATCGACCGCGTGGCGTTCGGCAGCGGGCTGGTGGCGGACATGACCACGGCGGAGCTCAAGAAGATCAAATTCAACCGCACGCATCCGGAGTATGAGCACGCGACGATCCCCACGCTGCGCGAGGTGTACGAGCTGCTCAAGCCCTACGGCCTCAAGGTCAACGCGGAGCTGAAGAACAGCATCATCGACTATCCGAACCTGGAGGAGAAGTGCATAAAGCTTGCGTACGAGACCGGCATGACGGACAACGTGCTGTATTCCAGCTTCAACCACTACAGCATGCTGCGCGTCAAGAAGATCGATCCGAAACTGCCCGTGGGCCTTCTGTACGAGTGCATGCTGATCGACCCGTGGGACTATGCCAAGAAGCTGGGCGCGGACGCGATACACCCGCATTTCTCCGAGCTGCAGGTGCCCGGCGAGGCGGAGAAGACGCACGCGCTGGGCATGGCCGTGAACGTGTGGACGGTCAACGAGGAGAAGGACATCCGCTTCTCGATCGAAGCCGGCGCGGACATCATCATATCGAACTACCCGGACGTTGCTATCAAGGTGCTGGGCGAACACCAGAAGTAAGTCAAAGCGAAAAAAGGGGGAGGCTGCCTCGATCCGAGGCAGCCTCCCTGCGCATGGGCGCCGAGCATGAAGGGGGATGAATGATACTAATCTCGATCCAACAATGCATCAATAATCCATTGTCTGGCCGTAATGGACCGAACAGTATCATTGGTCAATTGACAGATCGTGTCACATAGACGATCAACGACCTGGTCGAGGTTTTCGAACACTTCATTTCTGAATCCCATTGAGCGAAGCTGTTTCCAGATCTGCTCTATGGGATCCATTTCCG
>SVGK01000121.1 GCA_015056395.1 Clostridiales bacterium | reverse complement strand
GTGCGCGACGAACAGGGCAGGGAATACATAGACATGGGCACGGGCATCGCCGTGAACGCGTTCGGCCTTGCGGACGATGCGTGGGTGGCGGCCGTGACGAAGCAGCTCACCAGGCTGCCGCACGCATCGAACCTCTACTACACCGAGCCGTGCGCCATGCTTGCGAAGATGCTGTGCGAGCGCACGGGCATGAAGAAGGTCTTCTTCGGCAACTCCGGCGCGGAGGCCAACGAGTGCGCAATCAAGGCGGCGCGCAAATACGCGGCCGAAAAGAAGGGTGAGGACTGCTACACCATCGTCACGCTGAACAATTCGTTCCACGGGCGGACGCTGGCGACGCTTTCCGCAACGGGACAGGCGCACTACCACGAGCTGTTCAGGCCGCTGATCGAGGGCTTCGAGCACATAGACGCCGGCGACCTGGAGGCCCTTCGCGCGCTGGGCGCGCGGAAAAAGCTTGCCGCGGTGATGATCGAGTGCGTGCAGGGCGAGGGCGGCGTGCTGCCGCTTGCGCAGGACTTCGCGCGGGGCGTGCAGGCGTACTGCCGCGAAAACGACGTGCTGCTGATCGTGGACGAGGTGCAGACGGGCAACGGGCGCACGGGATCGCTGTATGCCTACATGCGCTACGGCCTCACGCCCGACATCGTGACCACGGCCAAGGGGCTGGGCGGCGGACTGCCGCTGGGCGCCTGCATGCTGGGCGAGAAGGTCGAGCACACGCTGGGCTTCGGCGACCACGGCTCCACGTTCGGGGGCAACCCCGTGAGCTGCGCGGGCGCGGTCAGCATACTCTCGCGCATAGACGACGCGCTGCTAAACGGGGTCGAGGCGAAGAGCCAAAGGATATTCGACGCGCTCACCGGCGCGCCGGGCGTGGAGGGCGTTTCCGGCCTCGGGCTGATGATCGGCGTGAAGACCGCAAAGCCCGTAAAGGAGGTCCTGAACGCGTGCATGCAGCGCGGCGTGCTGGCGCTGAGCGCCAAGGACAGGCTCAGGCTCCTGCCTGCGCTGAACATACCCGACGACCTGCTGGGCAGAGCGCTCCAGGTCATACTCGAAGCGGTCAAACCGTGACCGTGTCGTCCAGGGGCATACGTTCCAGGCGCATCCCGTTCCGCTTTTTCTCGACAAAGGGATTGACTATAAACGTTTTTTGTCGTATAATGAAGAAAATATGAACAAGTCTTACGCTTTTTCGCACGATTTGTTCTGCATATGCGGGAGGGAATACGATGAAAAAGATACTTGCTATGCTGCTTGTGCTGGCCGTGGCCCTGATGGGCTTCGGCGCGCTCGCGGAAGGAGAGAGCGCGGGATCGGGCGAGTCTTCGAGCTCCGGCGAGACCGCGAGCTCCGGCGATTCTTCCAGCTCCGGCAGCTCCGGCGAATCCTCGAGTTCCGGCGAATCCTCGAGCTCCGGTGATTCCGAGACGCGCGAGACCGGCGACAGCGGCACTTCCGAAGGCGGCTCCTCTGAGGGCGGCACTTCCGAAGGCGGCGCGTCCGAGGGCGGCAATGGTTCCGAGACCGGCGACGACGGCGATTGGACATTCGAGGACGAGGACAACAAGGATGATTCCGGCTCGGGTTCGGGCTCCAGCTCCGGTTCGGGTTCCGGCTCCGGTTCGGGTTCCGGTTCGAGCTCCGGTTCCGGTTCGAACTCCGGTTCGGGCTCCAGCTCCGGCAGCAGGCAGAGCAGCAGCAAGAACAAGGACGACGACAACGACGAGGACACGTCCGCGCAGTCCTCTCGCAACGACGAATGGCCGCTCAGGCGCGGCAGCAAGGGCGACAAGGTCCGCGAGATCCAGAAGAAGCTGCTCGAGTTCGAGTACTATGAAGGCTATGTGGACGGCGACTTCGGCCGCCTGACTGAGGCCGCGGTGAAGGCCTACCAGAAGGATCACGACCTGGCTGAGACCGGCACCGTGAACGAGGCGCAGTACGAGGCGCTGCTGGCGCTCACGAAGGACGAGACCGCGACTCCGGAGCCGACCGCGACGCAGGCTGCGACGGCCGATCCCACGGGCATACCCGCGGTGATCGAGGTCGTGGACGAGACCGCGAAGGAAGAGGATAAGCCCGAGGAGCAGACCGAAGAACAGGCCGAGGAGACCGTCGAGGAGAGCCCCGTGGCCAACATCCTCAAGAAGACGGACACGCCGCAGCTGGGCGAGAAGTGCGATTTTGAAGAGGGCATCTGGCGCAGCGGCTCCCAGGGCACGGCGACGCGCGAGATCGTGGACATAGAGGATGCGCCGCTGGAGGGCATACTGCAGGGCTTCCACATCACGGACGACGGCACGAGCGAGAAGAACTCCTCCGTTGCGATGGACGGCGCGCCGACCGAGTACCAGCACGTGTACGTGCTCTCCTGCTATGCAAAGGGTTCCGGCAAGCTGTACCTGCAGGTCGGCAAGACCCCCTATGCGTCCTGCCAGTTCGACCTGACGGACGAGTGGCAGCAGTACAGCTTCGCGTTCGTGGCGAACGACGAGATCGGCAGCACCGAGGAGCATCCCGAGACATGCGTGTTCTTCGGCATCGTGAAGGCCGAGGCCGGCGACGCGACCATTTGCGGCATGATGCTCGAAGAGGCGCAGGCGCACGCGTGGTCCGGCTCCGTCAACTGACGTATCCATAAACTGACGAAGCGATAATGAAAAGGACTTGCCCGAAGGAAGCTTCCCGGGCAAGTCCTTTTTGAAGAACGAAGGGGATCTGATCATGAAGGATTACTTTGGCAGGGACGCCTCGTCCCTCAAGGACAAGCGCCTGTTCCTGTTCGACATGGACGGCACCGTGAACCAGGACGAGCGCCTGTTCGACGGCGCGCTGGACCTGATGCGCAACATACGCGCGCTGGGCGGCGAATACGTGTTCATCACGAACAACTCGACCTGGTCCGTGGAGGACCTGATGGGCCGCATGACGCGGCTGGGCATACCCACGACGCCGGACAACTACTTCACCGCGACCATGGCCACGGTGCTGTACCTCAGGAAGAACTACCCAGGCGCGAAGATCTACTGCCAGGGCACGCGCTCGAGCGTGCGGGAGCTCAGGCAGGCAGGGCTCGACATCACGGAGGAGGTCACCTCCGAGGCCAAAGTGATACTGGTCTGCTATGACGCGGAGCTCACCTATCCGAAGCTGCGCAGGACCTGCGAGATGCTCTCGACGTACCGGGACACGCCGTTCGTGGCGACGAACCCGGACCTCTGCTGCCCGGCGAGCTTCGGCTTCGTGCCGGACTGCGGCTCGATCTGCCAGATGCTTGAAAACGCGACGGGGCGCAGGCCGCTGTATGTGGGCAAGCCCGAGCCCACGATGGTCTACGAGGCGGAGCGCAAGTTCGGCCGCACGACGGACGAGACCGTCGTGATCGGCGACAGGCTCTACACGGACATCGCCGTGGGCCTCAACGCGGGCACGGCGACCGTGGCGGTGCTGACGGGAGAGGCGACGGCCGAGAGCATCGTCGAGGGCGATATCAAGCCCATGTTCACGTTCGAAAGCGTGAAGGAGATGAACGAGGCGCTCATGGGTTGACTTCGGGCATGACGGTGAACTTGATGTGCGGCGCGCCCTCGTCCGTCACGAGCGTGCCCATGGCGACCAGCGCGGGACACTGCAGCACGGCTGTGTTCTGCGCCGTACCTTCCTTAAGCGACTGCCTGAGCGCATCCGCCCACTTGTCCGACCACAACAGCGCGGCCTCGACGGAATCGCCGGAGCCGTAGGTATAGGCGATGTACTGTATGTCCTGAAGCGCCGCGTCGATCAGGTCCGCCCCATAGACGCGCAGCGTGAGCATGCGCACCTCCTCCCAGTCGCCCTTGGGCAGCACGTCGAGCATGATGCGCTCGTCATGGGACTGGAAGCGTATGAAATCGTCAAAGGCGTAATAGTCGTCCAGCAGGCCCGGGGCGTCGTCAGCGCCGGCGCTCAGGTTGGCGTTCATGCCCTGCGCAAGCGAAAGGGTCTCGTCGAGCAGGCCGTCGAAATCCGCGAGCGCGGGCGCGCAGCCCGCGAGCAGCACGAGTATGAGTATCATGGAAAGAAGCCGGGACATGGGTATCCCTCCTTCGCCGTTTTTTTCCCATTCTACCAGCAACTCGGGTGCTTGTCAACATGGATTTTACAAGGCGGCGTGTCGGCTGAGGCGTTCAGACGAAAATGGAGGTGTGCCTTAAAAACTTAACATTATGGCGCAACTGCCGATGTTAAGGCGCGAATGTTTTTCTTGACAAGGCGCAAAAGGCCGTGTTATACTTCCATAAACCGATGCGAAAGAGTATTAGCTTCGTCACGACGGTCAAGAGAGCTGTGGCAGGTGAGAGCACAGCGCGCACGGGCGAATGTGAATGGACTTTCAAGGGCAAGCCGAACGGGGCGACACCTCAGTAGGGGCGACGGAGTTCCCTCCGTGATCAAAGGATCCCGCATCAGGCGTGCGGGGACGAGCGGGCGCGCGCAAGCGCGCCAAGCCGGGTGGCACCGCAGGCGCATATACATGCCCTGTCCCAGCGTACATGACGACCGGGACAGGGCATTTTTCTGTCCCTTCGAGCACGAAAGGAGAAGAACCATGGCACAGAACATCCCCTACAAGATCTACCTTGCCGAAAGCGAGCTTCCGAGATACTGGTACAACGTACGCGCCGACATGAAGAACAAGCCCGCGCCGCTCCTCAACCCCGGCACGCTCGAGCCCATGAAGGCCGAAGAGCTCTACCCCGTGTTCTGCGAGGAGCTGGTCAGGCAGGAGCTTGACGACGACACGCGCGAATACCCGATACCGCAGGAGATACTGGACTTCTACAAGATGTACCGTCCCTCTCCGCTTGTGCGCGCCTACTGCCTTGAGAAAAAGCTGGACACGCCCGCGAAGATCTACTACAAGTTCGAGGGCAACAACACCTCCGGCAGCCACAAGCTGAACTCCGCCATCGCGCAGGCCTACTACGCCAAGAAGCAGGGCCTGAAGGGCGTGACCACGGAGACCGGCGCGGGCCAGTGGGGCACGGCGCTTTCTATGGCGTGTTCCTATTTCGAGCTGGACTGCAAGGTCTACATGGTCAAGGTCTCTTACGAGCAGAAGCCCTTCCGCCGCGAGGTCATGCGCACGTACGGCGCGTCCGTCGTGCCGTCTCCCTCGGACACCACGAACGTGGGCCGCAAGATACTTGCACAGTTCCCCGGCACCACGGGAAGCCTGGGCTGCGCCATATCCGAGGCGGTCGAAGCCGCCACGAGCCTGGAGGGCTATCGCTACGTGCTGGGCAGCGTGCTCAACCAGGTGCTTCTGCACCAGTCCGTGATCGGCGTGGAGGCCAAGACGGCCATGGACAAGTATGGCATAAAGCCCGACGTGATCATAGGCTGTGCGGGCGGCGGCTCGAACCTGGGCGGCCTGATCGCGCCGTTCATGGGCGAGAAGCTGCGCGGCGAGGCGGACTATCAGTTCATCGCCGTGGAGCCGGCGAGCTGCCCCAGCCTCACGCGCGGCCGCTTCGCCTACGACTTCTGCGATACGGGCATGGTCTGCCCGATGGCCAAGATGTACACGCTGGGCAGCGGCTTCATACCGGCGCCCAATCACGCCGGCGGCCTGCGCTACCACGGCATGAGCAGCATACTCTCGCAGCTGTACCACGACGGCTACATGGAGGCGCGCGCGGTCGAGCAGACCAGCGTGTTCAAGGCGGCGGAGGAGTTCGCGCGCGTGGAGGGCATACTGCCTGCGCCCGAGTCCAGCCACGCCATCAAGGTCGCCATAGACGAGGCGCTCAAGTGCAAGGAGACGGGCGAGGAGAAGACGATACTCTTCGGCCTGACTGGCACGGGCTATTTCGACATGGTGGCCTATGAGAAGTACCACGACGGCCTGATGACCGACTACATCCCCACCGACGAGGAGCTCGAAAAGGGCTTCGCCGGCCTTCCGAAGGTCGACTGACCGAAAGAGCGAATGGGGAAGGAGGGGGCGAACGCGTCCCCTCCTTCGTACTGCCGGTCAGATGTCCCACTGTCGTTCGATTCTCTCCCATGCCGCCACATGTTTCTTCGCAAATATGACGAATCCCCAAAAAAATCTTGCAATCCATTGAGAACTGTAGTATAATTCCATGGGTTGACGTCTTTTGGCAGCATCGTGTGAAATGAGGGCGGATATGGACGCGGACGTGCGGGTGCTCCATTGGAGCACGAATCCCTTTCAGCGGGACGGACAGACGCTCTATCCGCTGAGGCTTGCGGAGCGCATGCGCGGCGTATCGGTCGATTTCATGACCTGGCGCGTGGACGACGCGTCGCTGGTCGAACGCGCCGCGCGCATCGGCGCAGAGGTGCTGGTCGTGCCGGACCGCCTGAACAGGCCGCTTTCATACATGCGCGACGCGCAGCGCATATTAATGAAGCGCCGCTACGACGCTGTGCATGTGCACGGTTCCTCGCACACGATGGTGCTTGAACTGCTGGCGGCCCGGCGCGCCGGCATAACGGCGAGGATCGCGCACAGCCACAATTCGTCCGGCGCGTCGCCGCTCATGCACACGGCGCTGATGCCCGTATTCGACCGCCTGTACACGCAGGGCTTCGCCTGTTCCGACGAGGCAGGCAAATGGATGTTCGGGAACAGGGGATACGAGCTCGCGCCGAACGCGGTCGATCTGGACGCGTATGCCTTTGACCCTGACGCGCGCCTGCGCGTGCGCAGGTCTCTTGAGCTGGACGACGCGTTCGTGATCGGCATGGTCGGATCGCGCGTGCCGGCCAAGAACCACGACTTCATGCTGCGCGTCTTCGCCGAGGCGCGAAAGAGGCGACCCGCGCTCAGGCTGCTGCTGATCGGCGCGGGCACGGAAGCGTTGGGCGGCGAGGGCGTGCTGGGCCTCGGATCGAGGTCCGACATGGCCGGATCGTACGCCGCGATGGACGCGCTTGCGCTGCCGTCCCTGCACGAGGGCTTCCCGACGGTCGTGCCGGAAGGCGCGTCGTGCGGGCTCACGGTGCTGTTGTCCGACAGGATCACGCGGGCATGCGCGTTGACGGGACGGATCACGCGCCTCCCGCTGGATCAGGACGTATGGGTGGAGGCGCTGACGGACCTTGCGCCCGTCGACCGGCGCGCGGCCGGCGACGAAGCGCGTAAGGCGCTTGCGGCCGGCGGTTACGATCTGGACCGTGCGGCTGCGCAAATGGCAGAATACTACAGGAAAATATCGAGGTGACTTACTATGGACACACGTTCGCTTTTGTCGAGTGAACATATCGTGATAAAGGCCGTGGCGGGCCGCACGGAGGCGTTCATCGCCGTGGTGCAGGCCTATCTCACCACGCTGTTCGGCCTTTCGGATGAATTCGGGTCGGCGGAGATCGTCATACGACTGGACGATGAGGAGCATCGCTTCCGCTGGCTGGACGACGAGCGCCCCGGGCAGTCGGAAGGGACGATCCGCGCGCTGGCCGACGCCGCGTCGATCGACGTGCGCATAGACCTGTGCTGGGATCTGTTCCGCATGGTGCCGGAGCAGCAGGCGCTGCGCGGCATGCTCGCGGGCGGCGGACTCAAGGATCTGGTCAAGTATCAGGCGCTCATGAGCGACGAACACACGGCCTCGCTGGTCATGTCCGGACTGTACCACGGCGCGTTCCTGCACGGCTCCGTGCCCTTCTCGGGCCAGACGGCGGATATACTCGCCACGACCTCGTGGAACGGACTGACGCACAGGGCGCAGTTCATGGTGCCCGAGGTGGCCGAGGTGCGCGCACGCGAGCTGGCGGACCAGCTCGAGCAGCGCTTTGAGATCGAGCTGAGCTTCGACGACGAGGGACGCGAGCTGCTGA
>SVGK01000120.1 GCA_015056395.1 Clostridiales bacterium | reverse complement strand
GTGACGTCGCCCGTCTGCGGAGCAACGAAGCCGCACCACGTGGACGGTGCGGTCAAGGCGACGGCCCTGAAGCTCTCAAAGCAGGAGACGGACTTCCTGGAGGAGCTCTACGTGCCGCATCCGCTTGCGGGCGTGATGGCGATGAACAGGGCGTTCGACACCGTCAACAACGTCTGGTGAGGAAACGGCACAGATCACATCGACCGAACGGCCTATATTTGGGAGGACCGCCATGAACGATGCATGGAGAGACACATCGCGCACCTGTGAGGAGCGCACGGAGATCCTCGTCGGACAGATGACGCTCGAGGAAAAGGTCAGCCAGATGACGTATTATTCCTCGGCGCTGCCCCGGTTCGGCATCATGGAATACAACTGGTGGAACGAATGCCTGCATGGCGTGGGGCGGAACGGCACCGCGACCATGTTCCCGCAGCCCATAGGCATGGCGGCGAGCTTCGATCCGGACAGGCTTCACGAGATCGCAAAGATCATCGCAAAGGAAGCGCGCATCAAGCACTACGCATCCGACGAGATGGAGGACCGCGGCATCTACAAGGGGCTGACGATGTGGACGCCCAACATCAACATATTCCGCGACCCGCGCTGGGGGCGCGGCCATGAGACCTACGGCGAGGACCCGTTCCTGACGGCGCGCATGGGCGTGGCGTTCATTAAGGGGCTGCAGGGCGACGGAAAGGTGCTGACATGCGTATCCACGGCGAAGCACTTCGCGGCACACTCCGGCCCGGAGGCGGACAGGCATGAATTCGACGTGCACCCGTCGAAGCGCGACATGACGCTGACCTATCTGCCGGCGTTCAAGGCCGCGGTGCAGGAGGCGGGCGTGCAGTCCGTGATGGGCGCGTACAACCGCGTCTATGGCGAGGCGGCCTGCGCTTCAGGCTTCCTGCTTTTGAAAAAGCTTCGTGAGGAGTGGGGCTTCGACGGCTATGTCGTCAGCGACTGCGGCGCGATAGAGGACATCTATGAGCATCACAGGATCGTCTCCACGCCCGAGGAAGCGGCGGCGCTGGCCGTCAACAACGGATGCGACCTCTGCTGCGGCCGCGTGTTCCCGCATCTGATCGAGGCCGTCAGGCAGGGCCTGATCGACGAAGAGACCATCACGCGCTCAGTGAAGCGCCTCATGCGCGCGCGCATGAAGCTCGGCATGTTCGATCCGCTCGAGGGCCAGCCCTACTGGGACGCGAGCTACCTCGAGAACGATTGCGCGGCGCATCACGCCGTGTCGCTCGACATGGCCGTCAAGTCCATGGTGCTTCTGAAAAACGATGGGCTGCTCCCGCTCAGGAGGGACGCGCTCGGTACGGTCGCCGTCATAGGCCCGAATGCCGACAGCCGCAACGCGCTGCGCGGCAACTACTACGGCACGCCCTCGGAGACGTGGACGGTGCTCGAAGGGCTCCGGCACGCCGCGCCCGGCGTGCGCTTCCTGTACGCCGAAGGCTGCAGCCTGACCGGCGGCTCCGTGGAGAAGCCGTGGGGCGAGAAGGACAGCTATCGCATCGCCGAGGCGCTCAAGTGCGCCGAAATCGCCGACGCCGTGATCGTCGTGACCGGACTGAACGGCGACTGCGAGGGCGAGGAGGGCTACGGCTCCGGCGACCGCGAGACGATGCTGCTGCCCGCGTCACAGCGCATGCTGCTCGACGCGCTTTCCGCCATCGACAAGCCCACGGTGCTTGTGAACATGACGGGCTCCGCGACGGTGTTCCCGCACGAGGAGCGTATGGACGCGATACTCCAGGCGTGGTACCCCGGGCAGATGGGCGGACTGGCCGTCGCGCGCGTGCTCTTCGCCGACGAAGGCCCCGGCGGCCGCCTGCCGGTCACGTTCTATCGCAGCATGGACCAGGTGCCGGACATGAAGGATTACTCGATGCAGGGGCGCACGTACCGCTACATCGAGGATGCGCCCGCCTATCCCTTCGGATACGGTCTCACATACACGCGATTCTCGTATGAAGGCCTCAGCGCGGAGGCGGCCGATGGGGAGATCAGCGTCCGCGTGACCGTTTCGAACACGGGCGACGTCGAGGGCCGCGAGGTCGTGCAGTGCTATGTGCGGCTCGAAGACCCCGAATATCCCGCGCCGAAGCATTCGCTCTGCGCGTTCAGGGCGATCGACATGCGCCCGGGCGAGAGCAGGGAGCTTGAGATGCGCATACCGTCGGAGCAGCTGTGCGTGTGCGACGACGACGGGGATCTCATAAGGCATGAAGGCGCGGTCACCGTGTTCGTCGGCGGGGGACAGCCCGACCAGCAGATAGGGCCGAAGCCCGTATCCGTCACCGTCGCGCTGTGATATGTTCGCACCGGCACTTGTATTCGCGGCGTCGGTATGGTATAATACCTGTAATCCTATTGAAATGCTATGAACAGGAAGGCCATGCATCATGCTGATATCCACACGGGGCCGCTATGCGCTGCGCTTCATGATCGATCTTGCGGAACACAACAACGGCGAGGCTGTGACGCTTCGCGCCGTCTCACAGCGGCAGGACATCTCGGTCAAATACCTTGAACAGATCGTGACGCTGTTGAATCGCGCTGGGCTCATACGCTCCATACGCGGCAACCAGGGCGGCTATGTGCTCGCGCGCGCACCGGAGGAATACACGGCCGGCACGATACTGAACGCCGTGGAAGGCACGCTGAGCCCCGTCACCTGCATAGAGCAGGGCGCCGAGACATGCCAGAGGTATCCGATCTGCAAGACCGTGCGCTTCTGGGAAGGGCTCGACAGGGTCATACGCGATTACGTGGACTCCATGACGCTGAAGGACCTCGCGGAAGGCCCTGTGCCGCAGGAGAACGGCGACTGGTGCATCTGACAGACACACGGAACTAAGAACGCCCCGGCAAAAAGCCGGGGCGTTCGCGTGTCTGCGGACGTCAGTCCGCAGCGGCAGGCGCGAAGTCGATGCTGGAGAAGAAAGCTGCGATCTGTTCGTCCGTGAGCCAGTCGCCATCCGCCATGAGATTGATGTTGAGCCCTTCAAGCGTGGCCTCGGCGGTGATGTAGTCCTCAAGGCGGTCCACCGATATGACGGAACCGGCCTCTTCGACATGGCCGCCTTCAAAGTCGAGCTTGTAATTTGTCTCGGAATCAAGCGTGGTGTTGACGTACAGCAGATCTTCAGTGGCCTCCGGGTCGCCGTTCGGCGCATAGATCTGATAAGCGATGTCATAGTCGCCGTAATAGTAGCCCTGCTGGAGCTGGTAGCCTTCGGGCAGCCCGCTGAATGCGGGCATCGCGAAGGACAGGTCCTCCGGCGAGCCGGGATCCTCTTCCTCGGCGCCTTCAAAGTCGAAACCGTCTTCGGCCGGCGCCAGGTCGTTTTCGGCGAAGGCGGTGACGGCGGCGATGGCGTCGGCGATGCCGGGATCCTGCTGCAGCTTCGCGATGTCGGCGGCCATTGCCATGAAGGCGGCGGGCAAGCCGCTTTCTGCGATGGTTGCCATGTCGTCGATCAGCACCTCTTCGACGCCCTCGATGCGGTCTTCGACGCCATTCGCGGCGAGTTCGAAGCTATAGCTCAGGCCGATGGGCTTCTTGCCGGTCAGGAAGAGGGAGCAGGTCCCGCGCGGGGCCTCGGTGTCGAGGGCTTCGACGGACTCGTCGAATGTGAAGGTGAAGCCGCCCGCATCGACAGTGCCGTTGGCTTGGATGTTGGTCAGCATATCCGTCACAAGGCTCACGTCGAACAGCAGGCCGTCGCCGGTGACGGAGTAGTCGATGGCCGTCACGCCGTCGACCGTCTCGCCGTCTATGTTCATGTCGAGGGTATCCTCAAGCGAGAACGACAGGTGTACATCGCTGTGGTCCGGGCCGTAGACGTTCACGGTGAATGGCACCTCGAACGTCTCGCCCTCGGCGGTGACGGTCATCGTGAAGTCGAATATGCCGCAGGTCTCGTTGGACACGGCGTCTATGGCAAGGCCCATTTCCATGTCCGTCAGCGAAAGGACATCTCCGAAGGACTTTATCTCGCCGGCCTCGGTCTCGCGGTCCATGGCCAACGCCGCGTTCAGGAAGGCGAAGTAGGCGCTGCCGAATTCGGGGTAGACTTCGTTGTAGACATAGTCTACGATATCGCACAGCTGCGCGTTGTCCAGCGTGACGGCCCACTTCTGGCCCTTCTCCGTACGCGGGCCTTCGCCGTCGTCTATCGTGAACTCGGTCTCCTCGCCCTGGACATCGCCCAGCCGTTCGGCCATATAGGCGTTGACCATGGCCTGCTTCTCGTCATCCTTATGGACCATCTTGACCATGGCGTTGACCAGATCGATATAGGCCTTGATCATAGGCTCCGACTCGGCGATGCCCTCTTCGCCGATAAGGCCGCTGACAGCGTCCGCGGTGATGGTGTACACCTTGTCGGAATGCGCAGGGAGCAGCTTGACGCCGTCCTCCGAGATGCCGGCCTGGCAGGGGAACAGCGTCTCATCGCCCAGCTGCACGCCGAGGTCCACAAGCGCGGTATCGCCCTCCGTCTGTATCCCAAGGGTAAGGGAAGGGTCAAGAGCGTATTCCTCTTCGCCTACGTAGATGGTGATATCCGAGACCGTCAGCGTGCGCGCGGCCACGGCTGCGGGGTCCTGGCTGTTCTCGCCGCCGGTGAACAGCAGCGCAAAGCACATGATGAGGGAAAGTATCGAAGACATGTCATGCACCTCCGTATTGGTCGATGGGTCTTTTCTTCCGAAGCGATTATATCATGTCCGGTCCAAATACGCAAGAAGGCTGCGCATCAATACAAGCACATCCGTTGCGCCGGAAGTCCTCAATTCGAGCGTTCCGCGCTCCGCCTGTGAAAGCGAACCGACCGCCTCCAGCCTGCGCCTGAGCTGCATGGCTGTGCCCAGCCTCCCGTCGAATATGGGCTTTCCGGGGAAGCACGCCTGTATGTGCCTTTGCAGGAACGGATAGTGCGTGCAGCCCAGCACGATCGAGTCGATGTCGCGCCCCATATAGGGCGCAAGGACCGCCTCGACCGCTTCGCGCGCCCTCTCGCTGTCGGCTTCGCCGGATTCGACCAGTTCCACAAAGCCTTCGCCCACCACCGGTATCACATGGCTTCCGTAGCGCGCCATGAGGTTTTTGAACTTGGGCAGCGAGAGCGTCGCCTTCGTCGCAAGCGCGAGCACGTCGCCGCCCGTGCGATTCTCCTGCGCCGGTTTGATGGCCGGCTCCATGCCTATGACGGGGATCGAGACCTCGCTCCTAAGGATCTCCGCATAGGCGGAGGTCGCGGTGTTGCAGGCCAGCACGATCGCCTTCACGTCGCGCGAAAGCAACACGTCCATGGCCTGACGGCATAGCGCCCTGATCTCCTCCAAGGGTTTCGTGCCGTAGGGCGCGTTGCCGTTGTCTCCATAATAGAGAAAGCTTTCCCGGGGCATGAGCGTCATGGCGGTGTGCAGCACGCTTATGCCGCCCACGCCGGAATCGAAGAAACCGATAAGATCTTTCATGTCGTATGCTCTCCAAAGCCGCGTCTTTTTATTTGCCAAGCTGTATTATACCGATTATCCGCACAAAAATCAACTTGCGCGGGCATCGTTCATGATTTATAATGGAGCGGAACATACATGGAAACGGGGTGTTTCCCATAGAACTGCTGTTGTTGACCGTGAACATCGTGCTGCCGCTGTTTCTGATGATGGCGACGGGCTATGCCTTTCGCCGCGCAGGGCTGGTCGACGCCCGGCTGATCAAGGGCATGAACAAGCTGGTGTTCCAGCTGTTTTTGCCGCTTTCGCTCATGCAGAGCCTGCTCAGGGTGCAGCCCGACAGCGTGGCCAGCCCGAAGGTGCTGCTCTACGGCCTGTTCGGCACCATTGCCGTCGCGGCGGTCAGCGCGGCGGTCGTGCCGCGCTTCGTAAGCGAGAACGCGCGCCGGGGCGTCATCATACAGGGGCTTTTCCGCAGCAATTATGCGATATTCGGCATACCCCTTTCCGAGGCGATATTCCCGCAGGGCGACGGCGGCGTCGCCGCGATGATGGTGATGGCGACGATACCGATATACAACATATTGGGCGTGATCGTGCTGGAGACGTACCGCGGCGGCAGGGTCGACGTGCTGAAGATACTGAAGGGCATATTGAAGAACCCCCTGCTGTGGGGCTGCGTGGCGGGATTCACGCTGATGGAATGCCGCGTGACGCTGCCTTCGTCCCTCACATCGGTCATCACGAAGTTCGGACAGGTCGCTTCGCCGCTGGCGCTTTTCTGCCTGGGCGGCACGATCGACATCAAGGCGCTTGGGCGCAACAGGCGGTCGCTCACGTTCATGTCGTTCATGCGCCTGATCGGCGTGCCGGCCGTGATGCTGGCCGTCGCCTATGCGATGGGCTTCAGGGGCGTCGAGTTCGCCGTGCTGATGATCGCCTTCGGCTCGCCCTGCGCGGTCAGCTCCTATACGATGGCGGCGCAGATGGACGGCGACGCGGAACTGGCCGGGCAGCAGGTGATGATCACGACCGTGCTTTCGTCGCTTTCGATGTTTTTGATGATCTATCTGTTCAAGGGCGTGGGGATATTTTAGGATATACGCGGTCGAACGCGAAGAAATACAGAGAGGCGATGACGTTCGCCTCTCTGTATCCATATGGCACGCACCGGGCTCAGCCTATCTGCACGTGGCCCAAATAGTATTCCCGTATCTTTTCAAAGCTTATGTCGTTCAGATCGTGCTCGATCTTGCAGGCGTCCTCCTGTGCGATATCCTCGGGCACGCCCAGATACTTGAGTATGGACGTCAGTATCCTGTGCCTTTCGTAGATCTTGGATGCGATGGCCATGCCGCTCTCCGTAAGCTCGAGCAGGCCCTTGTCCGTGATGACGAGATAGCCGTCGCGTTCGAGCGTATGTACGGCAACGGACACCGTGGGCTTGGAGAAGCCCAGGTGGTTGACCACGTCGATGGAGCGGACGGAGCCCTGCTGTTCCGTGATCATCAATATGGCTTCAAGATAGTTTTCGCCGGACTCGTGTATCGCCATAGCACACCTCATATAAGTCGTTAGGTTTTGCTTACCTAACCAATTATACACCATAATGGCCGGTTCGTCAAATGTTTTTTTCGTCAACAAATAATCTGTTGACAACGGCGGAATGATGTATATAATATTATCGGATAAAAATATCATTGGAGGCGTCCATTATGTACAGGCGTTTGATGCTCTTGACGATGCTGCTCATGGCGGTCTCGCTGTGCCTCGTTTGCGCAGGCGCGGAGACGGTGTCCACGGGCACCTGGGGAACGTGCGACTGGAGCATAACCAACAAGATACTCACTGTGTCGGAAGGGCAGGCCGGAAGCGTGGAGACCGCGCCGTGGCATGCGGACGAGACGGCTGAAGGACCGCAGCCGGCCGAATACGACACCATCATATTCAAAGACGGCGTCGTGCTCGAGGCCGACGCATCGGACCTGTTCAGCAGATGCCTGGAGATCAAGAGCATCGACTTAAGCGGGCTCGACACATCGGCTGTCACGAATATGTCCGGCATGTTCGACGGATGCATGAACCTTGCCTCGCTGGACCTCTCCTCGTTCGACACGTCGCATGTGACGAACATGCACAACATGTTCGCATCCTGCTTAGCGCTCACGGAGCTCGATCTGAGCATGTTCGACACGTCCAGGGTGACCGACATGTCCGGCATGTTCATGACGGACGTGTTCACGCCGATGAAGCTTGCATCGGTCGACCTGTCCTCGTTCAACACGGCCAATGTCATAAACATGAGCAACATGTTCTTAGGCTGCGCGTATCTGCGGTCGCTGGACCTGGCTGCGTTCAATACCGCCAAAGTCAGGAGCATGACCTGCATGTTCGAAGGCTGCGCAAGGCTTGAGTCGCTGGACCTTCGCTCGTTTGATACGGCCAGG
>SVGK01000119.1 GCA_015056395.1 Clostridiales bacterium | reverse complement strand
CATGCTCTCGTCCTTCAGCGATATGCAGTCCGCCCTGTGCACGCTGACGCCGCGTCCGCGCGTGATGTAGCCTATGATCTTGTCGCCGGGCAGCGGGTTGCAGCACTTTGCGAAGCGCACGAGCATGCCGCTTTCGCCCTTGACGATCACGCCGTTGCTGCTCGTTGAGGGCGCGTGTCGCTCCGGACGCTCCGGCTGTTCCTTTTGTTCGGCGACGGGCGGCAGCACATCGTCCGCCTTGTGCGCCTTTTTATACTCTTCGACCAGGCGGTTCAGCACCTGCTGCGTGGACAGGCCGCCGAAGCCCACCATGGCGTACATGTCCTCAAGCGACTGCACGCTGTAGCGCTTGTACAGCGTCTCGACATACTCCGTCTTCGTCAGCTGGCTCAGACTGTAGCCCAGGCGCTTGGCCTCACGGTCCAGCATGTCCTTGCCGTGCACGATGTTCTGGTCGCGCTCCTCGCGCTTGAGCCACGCGCGTATCTTTGCCTTCGCCTCGCTGGTCTTGACGATGTTCAGCCAGTCGCGGCTGGGCCCGTGGGACGACGAGGAGGTCATGATCTCCACGAAGTCGCCCGTCTCCAGCTGCGTGGAGAGCGGCACGATGCGGTGGTTGATCTTCGCACCTATGCAGCGGTTGCCCACGGCGGAGTGTATGCGGTAGGCGAAGTCCAGCGGCGTGGCGCCCTTGGGCAGCGTCACGATCTCGCCCTTCGGCGTGAACACCAGCACCTCGTCGGCAAACAGGTCGACCTTGAGCATCTCGCCGAAGCCCGTGGAGTCGCGCACGTCGCCCTGCCAGTCCAGTATGCGCCTGAGCCACGAGAGCTTGTTGTCCAGCTCGTTGACCGCCTTGCCCTCCTTGTAGCGCCAGTGCGCCGCGATGCCGTATTCGGCGATGCGGTGCATCTCGAACGTGCGTATCTGCACCTCGAAGGGGCGCCCCTGCGTGACGACGGTGGTGTGCAGCGACTGGTACATGTTCGCCTTGGGCACGGAGATGTAGTCCTTGAACCGCCCGGGCACCTGCGGCCACGTCGCGTGTACGATGCCCAGCACGTGGTAGCATTCCGTCTGCGTGCTCACGATCACGCGCACGGCGATCAGGTCGTAGATCTGGTCGAAGGTCTTGTTCTGGCTCTTCATCTTTTTGTAGATGGAGTAGATGTGCTTCGGCCTTCCGTCGATCTCGCACTTGCGTATGCCGGATTCGAACAGCTTCGCCTTCAGCTCCTGCGTCACGTCGGCGACCAGCTTCTCGCGCTCGTCGCGCTTCATGCCGATCAGCCGCACCAGCTCGTAGAAGCCGTCGGGGTCCAGATAGCGCAGCGACAGGTCTTCGAGCTCCCACTTGATGGTGTATACGCCCAGGCGGTGCGCGAGCGGCGCGTAGATGTCCAGCGTCTCCTGCGCGATCGCGAGCTGGCGCTCGGGCTTGTGGAACTTGAGCGTGCGCATGTTGTGCAGGCGGTCCGCCAGCTTGATCAGCACCACGCGAATGTCCTTGGCCATGGCCAGGAACATCTTGCGCAGCGTCTCGGCCTGCGCCTCCTCGCGCGAGGAGAAGTCGAGCTGGTTCAGCTTTGTTACGCCGTCCACCAGCACGGCGACCTCCTGGCCGAACTGTTCGGTGATGCCCTGCTCCGTGACGCCCTCGACGTCCTCCACGCAGTCGTGCAGCAGGCCTGCCGCGATGGTCGTGGCGTCCAGCATGAGGTCCGCGAGTATCACGGCCACGGCGCACGGATGGCAGAAGTAGGGGTCGCCGGATTTGCGGATCTGGTTGGCGTGGGCCTTCTCCGCAAACGCATAGGCGCGCCGCACCAGATCCATGTCGTCGTCCGGATGGTACTTCCGGATCCTGGCGATCAATTCTTCGACGCCTATATAGGCGCGTGTCGGCTCGACGCTCGTCATCCTGCAACCCTCCTTTGGGAATCACACGGACCAGATGAATGCGCTGCGGGAAAGGAAATATGTATGAAAGGGAGGAGGCTTCAGCCCTTCAATGCCATGAGCCCCCTGTAGAGCTTCGTATCGGTCGGGTCTCCCTTCTTCTTGCTGCCCGGCTGCAGTACCGGCGCGCCCTGCTGCACGCCGCACGCGCGCCTGGGGTCGAAGGCTATGAGTTCGGCTTCGTTGAGTATGAAAAGGCCCATCAGGCATTTGACGGTGTCAAAGCCCGTGTCGCGCTTCAGCAGCGCCAGCAGCTGTTCGAGCGTGTACCAGCGCTCCACGCCGCGCATGAGCGGCCGCGCTGCCATGAATATCTGCCTGAGCTCGTCGAGCTCGGGCGCCTGCTGCCAGAGCGGCGAGGGCGCGTGTATCGCAGCGTTCGCGTACAGCGCGCCGTGCGCGGGCAGTCCAGCGCTCACGACGCTGCGCCAGCGCCCGGCGGGCCGTCCGACGGGATAGGCCCAGAGCGTGTTGTAGCAGCGCGCGTCCAGATGCGCCGCGCCCGCCGCGGTATCCAGAGGCACGTCGCCCAGCGCCTCCACCAGCGCCAGCGCCTGCCCCAGGTCGGCGGCCACGATCAGCGTGCCCTGCACGTTCGCGGCGAGCTGCTCCCTGAGCGCCTCGATGGAGATCTCCGGCGCGTCGGGATAATAAAAATCTATTGTACCATTATAAAGGATGTCTGTTAAGAAATCATGCTGTAATACGGCCTCATTTGACATTTTTGTGCGAAAAGCCTCCGCCGCGCCGCCGTCCGACAGCGCCTTCAGCTCTGTCTCGACCGATGTGCGGCCGTTGAACACGTTGATCTTCGGCGTGTAGAGCATGTCGATGGCGTCGCCCAGGGCCCCGTGCAGATGGCCCGCGCCGAAGAACACGCCGCGCCGCTGTGCGCCGCAGTTCGAGAGCATCAGGCTCAGATGCGCGCCGTTTGCGCCTATGGCGCGCTCGCTCTCCACATGAGGCTGTGCGCGGAACACCGGCGCGGGATTCCCGTAGCCTGTGGGTTCTATGGCCCTGAGGCTCTGCACGAACGACTCCGTCAGGTGGTCGAACGACACGTCCAGGTCGTACTCCTTTTCGGGTATCCATGCGTCCGCGGGCACGTTGGCGCTGAGCCACGCCTCGATGTCCCGGCAGAAGCCCTCGTATTCGCCCGCGTCCATGGTGAGGCCCGCGGCCTGCCTGTGGCCGCCGTAGCGCACGAAGTGGTGCTTCACCGCGGTCAGCGCCGCGTGTATGTCCACGCCGGGTATGCTGCGGCATGAGCCCGTCAGCACGCCATCGGACGCGCTCAAAAGTATCGTGGGATAGTAGTACTTCTCCGCCAGTCGCCCGGCCGCGAGGCCTATGATGCCCGGGTTCCAGCTTTCGCCCTTCAGCACCAGCGAGCGCCTTTCGGGGAACGGATATTCGGCGATCATCGCCTCCGCCTCGTCCAGTATGCGCTTTTCTTCCTCCCTGCGCTGCTGGTTCTCGCGCTCGAGCTCCTCCGCGACGGGCATCGCCTCCTCTATCGTGCGCATGAGCAGCAGCTCGTGCGAACGCATCGCGCTGCCCATGCGCCCGCCGGCGTTCAGGCGGGGCGCGAACTGGAAGGCGATGTTGCCCGTGTTGAGCGCGCGGCCGCGCAGGCCCGCGACCTCGACCAGCGCCCTGAACGCGGGGCGCGGATGCGTGTTCATGCGCTCGAGACCCAGCCGCACGATCACGCGGTTCTCGCCGGTCAGCGACACGACGTCTGCGACCGTGGCCAGCGCGGCGATGTCCACGTACTCAAGCGCGGCCGCGCGCCCGCTCAGCGCCTCGACCAGCCGGAACGCGACGCCCGCGCCGCACAGGTACGGGAACGGGTAGCCGTTCAGCAGCGGGTCCACCGTGGGGCAGTCCGGGAGCTTGTCGCCGGGGCGGTGGTGGTCGGTCACGATCACGTCCATGCCCAGCGACCTGGCCAGCGCCACCTCGTCAAGGTTCGTCACGCCGCAGTCCACCGTGATCAAAAGCTTCGTGCGTTCGCCGATCTGTCGGACGGCTGCCTCGTTCAGCCCGTAGCCCTCCCTGTGCCGGGAGGGTATGTAGACCTCGACCTGCCCGCCCATGCTTCTCAGGTGGTCTGCCAGTATCGCGGAGGCGGACACGCCGTCCACGTCGTAGTCGCCGTATACGCAGATCGGCTCAGCCCTCTCCAGCGCCGAACGAATACTGTCGACCGACGCGGCCATGTCGTTGAGCAGGAAGGGATCGGAAAGCTGTTCGGCGTCGGGCTCGAGGAAGCGCCGCGCGGCCTGTGCGGAGTCTATGCCCCTGCGTATCAGCAGCCTGTGCAGCGTGGGATCCATGTCCTCGGGGCAGGGGAAGGGGGAGAGCATCGTCTCGCGCAATTTGAATCTGAGCATGGTACACTCTCGCATTCCGGTCGAATGACCTGTGATGGTGTCGAACAATAAGCAATACACCCCGGCGCAGCGCATGCGTCGGGGCATATCGTGTCCGGGATCTTATCAGCCGATCCTGTCGTAGTGGTACACGGGGTTGACATCCTGGATCCACTGGTCCACCGCGCCGTTGTAGGTGTCGGCGAGCTTCTGGTCCAGCGTGGACTCGGAGAGCGCCTCGCGCACGTCGTCCAGCGCGACCTGGCCCTCGGGGATGTCCGCCATGTAGTAGATGATGTGTATGCCGTAGTCGGACCTGACGGGCTCGGAGATCTCGCCCACGTTCGCTATGGACATCGCGCCGTCGCGGAAGCCGGGGTCCCAGGTGGTGGACTCAGCGGCCACGGCGTAGCCGTTGGTGGCGGTCGGCTCGTTGACCATGCCGGGGTCAGAATTGTACTCGTCGATCAGCGCCTGGAAATCGGTGCCGGCGTTGAACTTGTCCACGACCTCGTTCGCGGTGACCATCAGCTCGTCATACAGCGCGTCGATCTCGGCCTGCGCGGCGGCGATGTCGGCGTTGATCTCCTCTTCGGAGCGGGTGACGACTTCCTCGACCTCTTCGGCGTCTTCGGTCTCGGGGACCTCCTCGACGGGCTCGGCTTCCTCGTCCTCGGCGGCTTCCTCCTCGGCGGGTTCCTCTTCGTCGGCCGCTTCGGCCTCTTCCTCGGAAGCCTCTTCTTCAGCAGCCTCTTCCTCGGCTTCTTCCTCTTCGACCTCTTCCTCGACGTCGTTGAGGGCCTCGAGCTCGTCCTCCAGGTCGGAGATGGTGTTCTCCAGCTCGGTCTTGCGCGCGGTCTGGTCGTCGTCGAACTGTATCAGCACGTGCTTGACGGCGCGGTAGCCGGCGGGGTTCCACACGACGGTGTCGCCGTTGGAGAGGGCGCTCGTGTAGGTGTTGTCGTTCTCGAAGGAGGTCTTCTGTTCCTCGACCAGCGCGTCATAGGCGGCCTGCAGCTCTTCCTCGCTCAGCGTGACGTCCTTGACGGTGTAGTCGTGCAGCGCCTCGTTCATGCGGGACTGTATGATGCTCTCGCGCAGCGAGTCCTTGCTGTAGCCGTTGTCCTCCAGGTACTTGGCGGCCTCGTCCTGCACGGTCGCCTCGTCATAGCCGGCCTGCAGCATCTGGGACGCCACGGAATCAACGTAGCCCTGGTAGGTCTCGTCCAGCTCGGTCTCGACGCCCGCGAGCGTCTCCTCGTCCAGCTGGTCCAGTCCAAGCTCGGCGGCCTTCAGCTTGAGCACTTCGTCCTCGAGCACCTGGTCCGCGGCCTGCTGCTTGAGCGTGCCATCGAGGCCGTAGGCCGCGGGGTCGATGCCGTAGCTCGAATACATCGCCACATAGTCGTTGTAGACGGTCATGACGTCGTCAAGCGCGACGATGCCGCCGTCGAATTCGACGACGACCTGCGCGTCGTAATAGGGCTTGTATTCCTCGACCAGCGCTTCGAGCTCGGCGATGCGCGCGTTCGCCGCATCGAGCTGCGCCTCGAGGTCGCCCTCGGCCAGCGCGGCCATGCTCATCAGCGCAAAGGCCAGTATCAGGCAGAAAAGCTTCTTCATGGACATGATGTTTCCTCCGTTGTCATAGTATTCCCGGAAATATATCCGCAACCAAATGCGATTATAGCATAAACGGACTATGAGTACAATGCCGCGCCGCCGAAATTCGGAAATTGTTCATAAATCCGCGCGCGGGCTCATTCGTCGATCCAGCACACCTCGAACCTGTGCTGCTGCGCGAAACGTGCCGCGGCGCTGCCGTGCGAGGTCTCGATGATCAGGCCGGAGCAGCCCGCGAAGGCCGTGGAGTCTATGCTCGTCACGTCCCCGGGTATCCTGGCCACGCGCAGGCCCCTGCAGCCGGCGAAGGCGTTCGCGCCGATCGCGTCGCAGCTGCCCGGGATCTCCACGCGCGCGGCGGGCGTGCCGCGGAAGGCCTCGCTCTCGACGTAGCGGACCTTGCCGGGCAGCCTGAGCGTGTCCTCCTCGGGCACGAAGCACAGGGTCATCTCCGCGATGCCCAGGTCATAGCCGTCGCCGTCGCAGGCGTAGACGATGAGGTCGATGTGCTCCGTATCATCATAGCCGCCGTTGAAGTCGGCCGGGCGGAACGTGAAGTGGTCGTCATAATAGTATCTGTAGTCTTCCCAGCCGGCTTCCCGCGAATAGCTCTCGACATAGTAGAAGTTCGTGCCCGAGGGCGCGTCGTACACGTGTATGGTGACTTCGCCGCCGTCCTGCAGCGTGTCGCCCGAGATCTCGACGTCGAAGTCCCCACAGCTGCCGTATTCGTCGACCCTCAGCTTCGATTCGAATGGCGTGCCGTTCACCGTGATCGTGACGTCGGCTGTGCCCGCGCCCACGCCCGTCAATCGGCCGGAGCCCGACTGCAGCACTGAGGTGTCGTTCGACGCGAAGCTTGCGCCGTCCAGATAGCCCGTGAGCCCGTTGACCACGACGGGCTGGTCGCTCCAGTTGCGGCTTTCGCCTGTGACGAGCAGGGCGTCCTTGCCGGTGGGGAGGGAGATCGCGTTGATGACATCGGGTATCACGCCGTAGCTGAGCGGCATGGCGCGCGCCGTCGGCGATCCGATCGACATGTCCGAGCCGCCGAACTCCTGCGCCCAGAACGTGTACCCGCCCAGGCGGAAGCAGCCTATGCCGATGGTCCGAAAGCCCGTATTGAGTATGTTGCGCCTGTGGCCCTGGCCGCTGTAGGACTTGTCCTCCTCGATCCAGCCGTTCATGACGGCCGAGGCGTCGTGATAGGAATAGTAGCCATAGGCGATGTTCTCGCCCCAGTACCACGAGTCGAACACGGGGTCCGACATGGCGTGCGAGCCGTCCGGGCGCATGTGGCTGTAGCACATGGCCAACTCCGCTGCGCGGCGCATGGCCAGGTCTTCCAGCACATAGCTGTAAGTGAACGCCGAAAGCCCCGTGACGGTGGTCTTGGTCTCGTCGTCCGAGTTCCAGTACCATGTATCGCTCGTGCGGAAATCATCGGTCAGGCGCTTGGCCTCCCGCGCCGCGTCGTAGTCGAACGTTCCCTGCGTGGCGGTGAAGCTGACCGACGCGTCCGCAAGCGCACGGCAGGAGAGCAGCGCAAGCAGGCCGAGCAGCGCGATAAGCAAATGTTTTCTCATACGGCACGCTTCCTTTGCAGACTGTTTTTCCTATTATACCACGTTTTGCGCATGACTGCAAACGGTCGGGCGAAAAAAGCCCCCCTCCGGAAGCTGTTTCCGAAAGGGGGGCCCATGCGTACTTATGCTGCGATCTGATCTCAGCGGCCGAACTGCACGTCGTTGTTGCCGGAATCGGTGGTCCACATCTCCAGCATGTTGATCGGGTCGTTGAAGTCCGCGATCCAGCCGTTGCGCGCCACGTCATAGTTGCCGGCCTTGCGGTCGTTCAGGAAGACGTTCCAGTCGCAGGTGCGGATGGTCATCTCGATGCCCACGGCCGCCAGGTCCTGCTGCACGCACTCCGCGATGGCGATGTGGCCGGAGGACTCGTTGGTCAGGTACTCGAAGGAGATGGGGGTGTTGG
>SVGK01000118.1 GCA_015056395.1 Clostridiales bacterium | reverse complement strand
ATGTATATTGGCGGAAACTTCCGACAAGTCACCGGCAACACGGGTTATTACGGTAGCTCCAACTTCTCCGCCTCCGGCAACCACAAGGTCGTACTCTGCGGCAACGCCCCGCAGTCCGTCCACTTCGACAGCACGTCCTCCCACTTCAATACGCTCGAGCTCAAGCAGCCCATATCGCAGTACGCGTTCGATCCGGACGGCTGCTGGAACACGCTGATCCAGCTCGAAGTCTCGAACGTGTACACGCTGCCCAAGGCGCTGACCACCATCGAAGCGGAGGCGTTCGCCGGCGACGACAGGCTGCAGGCCGTGCGCGTGCCCACCGGCGCGAAGCTCAAGACCATCAAGGCCGGCGCGTTCAAAAACTGCGAGCAGCTCTACGAGGTTACGCTGCCGTCCACGGTCACGTCCATCGCGGCGGACGCGTTCGATGGCTGCCTCTACCTCACGCTCTACGTCTACAACGACTACTGCCAGCAATACGCCATCGACAACGGCATACACTATGTCAGAAAGTGATTTTACGGTGCGGCGGGGGGCCTTCGGGCTCCCCGTTTTTTGCATAGTTCAGCGTTCCGCCGCAGGGGGGCATGGGACGTCCGCGTGGCCCGGCTGTCTGCGATGTGACGGGGACCTCATCCGGCCCTCACGGGCCACCTTCCCCAGAGGGCAACGCTGTCAACTTTGAACAAGGACATAACAAATCATAGGTATACGTCGTCCAGCGGGAATGGCGGCTGATAGCCGCCGCTACGGATCACATGATCTGCAAATGTAACCGCATAAACGGCACGGGATCGTCTTAAGTTGACAGCATTGCCCCAGAGGGGAAGGCAAGGTCCGCTTCTTTGTGTGTATGTTCAGGCGCTGCCGTAGGGACGCCATTCATGGCGTCCGCCCGGTCGTCACACCGCTTGACGACGTTCGTATCGCGCGGGAAATGACGAACTGCCTGTAGGGACGCCACGGGGCGTCCGCGTGGCCTTTGACAACGCGGGGAAATGGCGGCCTGGAGGCCGCCGCTACGAGTGTCGTCGTGAACGAAGATCCCGTCGTCACACCGTTTGGTGACATTCGCCCACACAAGGAACGGGCGAGGCAGGCCTCGCCCCTACAGGCATGAACCGATCGCCCTTCCATCAGTATACCGCCCCGAACCTCCAGGCTCATGATTCCGAATTCCGCATTCCGAATTCCGAATTACCTCACGTTCGCACTGTGGGGGGAACGGGCGAGGCAGACCTCGCCCCTACAGGCATGAACCGATCGCCCTTCCATCAGTATACCGCTCCGAACCCCCGGCTTTTAATTCCGAATTCCGCATTCCGAATTCCGAATTGTCTCCTCTCATTTTCCCCAAAATATGGCCAAAACACGGTAGCAAATTTACGTTTCATGTGCTACAATGCTAAAATCAGTTCAATATGATTGCAAAGGCGATGAAATTACAATGGACGTCAAAACTCCCTGGTATGCGAAGATGGGCCCTGTGCCCTGCCATCTGGACTATCCCGAAGGCACGATGGTCGAAGCCGTCGAACGCATCGCACAGAAATATCCGAACCTTCCCGCTTATGATTTCCTCGGCAACACCGTCTCGTATCCCGACCTGGTGTCGGACATCCACAAGGCCGCCTGTGCGCTGCGCGCGCTGGGCGTCGACGAGGGCGACCGCGTGACCATATGCCTGCCCAACATGCCGCAGGCGATCACGATGTTCTATGCCGTGAATATGGTCGGCGCCATCGCCAACATGATACATCCCCTGTCCGCGGAAGGCGAGATCGAGTTCTATCTGAACGACTCCGAGTCTGTCGCCGCCATCACGGTGGACATGTTCTATCAGAAATTCATCAACATTCGCCGCAACACGCCCAAGCTCAAGACGATGATCGTCTGCTCCATCGCCGACGGGCTGAAGCCGCTGAAGGCCATAGGCTACAAGCTCACCAAGGGCCGCAAGGTGCCGCGCTTCGAGCGCGACGGCAGCTGGCTCTCGTGGAAGCAGTTCCTCTCAAAGGGCGTGAGCGTGGTGGACGCGCGCGTGGAGCGCACGGCCGAACAGCCCGCCGTGGTGCTGTATTCCGGCGGCACCACCGGCGTGACGAAGGGCATACTGCTCTCCAACCTGAACTTCAACGCGCTGGGCATGCAGATCACCGCGACCAACCCGATGTTCGCCCCCGGCGACAAGATGCTTGCGATCATGCCCATGTTCCACGGCTTCGGCCTGGGCGTGAGCATACACTCCATGCTGGTCAACGGCGGCCAGTGCATACTGGTGCCGCAGTTCACGCCGAAGACCTACGCCGACCTCCTGCGCCAGCACAGGCCGAACTTCATCGCCGGCGTGCCCACCCTCTATGAGGCGCTCTTGCGCGTGGACGGCGTGGATTCGCTGGATCTGAGCTGTCTGAAGGGCGTGTTCTCCGGCGGCGACACGCTGCCCGTGGAGCTCAAGAAGCGCTTCGACGCGTTCCTGCACGCCCACGGCGCGACCATATCCGTGCGCGAGGGCTACGGCACCACCGAGTGCGTGACCGCCAGCTGCCTGACCCCCATCGACGAGTTCCGCGAGGGCTCCATAGGCATACCCTTCCCGGACACCTACTACAAGATCGTGAAGGTGGGCACCGAGGAGGAGGTCCCCTACGGCGAGGAGGGCGAGATCTGCCTGTCCGGCCCCACCGTGATGCTGGGATATGTCAACCATCCGGAGGAGACCGCCAACACGCTGCGCACGCACGCGGACGGCCTCAAGTGGGTGCACACGGGCGACCTGGGCATGATGGACCAGGACGGCTTCGTATACTTCCGCCAGCGCATCAAGCGCATGATCATCACGTCGGGCTACAACGTGTATCCCTCCCAGATCGAGAACATACTGGACCAGCACGAATACGTGCACATGTCCTGCGTGATCGGAGTTAAGGATCCCTACAAGATGCAGAAGGTCAAGGCCTTCGTGATGCTGAAGCCCGGCATAGAGCCCAGCGACCAGGTCAAGAAGGACATACTGGATTACTGCCGCAAGAAGGTCGCTAAATACGCCATGCCCTATGACATAGAGTTCCGCGCGGAGCTCCCCAAGACGCTTGTGGGCAAGGTCGCATACAGGGTGCTCGAAGAGGAAGAGCAGAAGAAGACCGCGTAAGCCATGCACGCAAACGTCATACGCGGACGCGCGCTGGCCGCGGCGCTCACGCGGCTGTTGGACGAGTGTGATCTTGGACAGGCCGATTCGTTCATGCAGCACGGCGACACGTCGTGCCTGATGCACATGATCGCCGTGGCGTATGTGAGCATGCGGCTGCTGGACGGGCTGCACCTCTCCTACGACAGGAGCTCGCTGCTGCGCGGCGCGCTCCTGCACGACTACTTCCTGTACGACTGGCACACGCACAGGCGCGCGCCCGGCGACAGGATGCACGCGTTCACACACGCGCGCACGGCGCTTTTGAACGCGCGGCGCAGGACCGCGCTGAACGCGCGCGAGGAGGACATCATAGACCACCACATGTTCCCGGTGACGCTCGCGCCGCCCGGCTGCCGCGAGGCCGTCGCGGTGTGCGTGGCGGACAAGCTGTGCGCGCTGCACGAGGCGCTGCATCCCCACTGTTACGGGCGCTTGAGGCGCGTCTACCAGCCCATGATCGCAAGCAAGGAGGCAGGCCATGGAACCCATCCGCGTTGAGCGCGAGATCGCGCCCGGCAAGGGCGGCGCGCGCGGCGAGTTCATACAGGGCGATACGCCTGCGCTGCTGCCCGGGCTGATCGAGCGGTACGCGGGCCGCGTGAAGCTTGTGTATCTGGACCCGCCCTTCCAGACGGGCGGTAAGTTCGTCGTGCGCGTGAAGGCCGGCGAAGAGGACTGGCGCAAAAGCCGCCCCTCGCTCACGTTCCCGGCCTATGACGACAGCATGCCCCGCGAAGAGTACTACGCCATGATGCGCACGGTGCTGTCGGGCTGCCGCGAGCTGCTCGCGGATGACGGCATGCTGTTCCTGCACATAGACTACCGCACGACCGCGCGTATGAGGCTGATGCTCGACGAGATATTCGGCGAGGAGCGTTTCCTCAACGAGATCATATGGGCCTACCAGTCCGGCGGGCGCAGCAAGAGGTATTTCAGCCGCAAGCACGACACGATACTCTTCTATGCGAAGACGGAACGGTACGACTTCGACCAGACGGACGTGATGACCGTGCCCGACAAGCCGCGCGACAACCACATGCGCCGCCACGTGGACCCGGACGGGCGCGTGTACCGCTCGATCAAGTCGGGCGGCAAGGTCTACACCTACTACGACGACGAGCCCGTCGCCCCCTCCGACGTGTGGAGCGACCTGAGCCACATACAGCAAAAGGACCCGCAGCGCACGGGGTACGACACGCAGAAGCCCCTGCCGCTGCTGGACCGCATCGTCAAGTGCGCGTCGCGCAGGGGCGAGCTGGTGGCGGACCTGTTCTGCGGAAGCGGCACGACCCTGGAGGCCGCGCAGATGAACGGCCGCGCGTTCCTGGGCGTGGATCGTTCCCCGTTCACGGCGAACATATTGAGAAGGCGTCTCTCGGCGGGCGGCTACGCGCTGTCGGTCGGGGAGGCCGCCTTCCCGCTGGAGGCCGAGGCGCGCGTGCACACGGGCGTGGGCTTCTACCGCGTGACGCTTGCGGAACCCGCTTTCCCGCAGGGCGCGCTGCCCGAGGGCCTGACGGGCTGGGACGGCGTGGACGGCTGGTCCGCCGGCTATGTCACGGACGGCGACTACAGGATCATGGCGCAGGCGGTGCGCACGAACAGGCAGCCCGCGCTGCCGCAGACGCTGGACGTGCCTGTTTACATGGGCGAGCTGTGCGTCGCCATATATGATGTGGCCGGAAACAGCCATTATTATCGCGTGCCGGCGTCGTCGTTCAACCTGGCTTAACATTCATAGTCTATAATGACGGACAAGATGCGAAGGAGAGGTCATCCATGATACTCTATGTCGGCGACAAGGTGATGATGCGCAAGCAGCACCCCTGCGGAAACGACATATGGAAGATCACCTATGTCGGTGCGGACATCAAGATGCGCTGCGAGAAGTGCGGGCGCATCGTGATGCTGGACCGCCCGACATTCGACAAGCGCATGCAAAAGCTGGTCGAGTGCGCCATGCCCGAAGGCGGCGCGAACGACGACCTGATCGGAAAGGAAGTGCCCTGATGCCCGACGACATGATGAACAATGCGGGACCGACGAACAACCAAACGGAAGAGAAGCCAAAGAAGTCCGTGGGACATGAGATACTGAGCTGGATAGGCTCGCTGATCGTGGCACTGGTGATCGTGCTGGTGCTGCAGAACTTCCTGTTCACGCTGATCGCGGTGGACGGCCATTCGATGGACACCACGCTGGCGGACGGCGAGAGGCTGTTCGTGACGGTGGCGGACGTGAAGTTCGGCGGCGTGGAACGCGGCAACGTGGTCATATGCAACTACCCCAACCGCACAAGCAAGTGGCTGGGCTTCATTGAAAGGCCCACGTTCTTCGTCAAGCGCGTGGTGGGCGTGCCCGGCGACAAGATCTACCGCGAACAGGGCGTCACGCACGTGGTGTACGGCACGACGGGCGAGGACGAGGCGCTGGACGAGGGCATGTTCCTGTACTACTACCCGGACGACGACTACGAGCCCTACACGCTGGGCGAGAACGAGTACTTCGTGGTGGGCGACAACCGCGGCAACAGCCACGACTCGCGCGACTGGAACGACAGCGACCCCTCCAACGACGTGGGACCGATTACGAAGGACATGCTCGTGGGCCGCGTGCGCTGCGTGATATGGCCGCTGACGAGCATACGCGGCATCGACTGAGGGGGCAGTGACGGAACGTGAACGCTAAGAACACAAAGAAGAAGAGGAACCGCCAGGAGAACAAGCGCTTCTGGGTGCGCGTGCTGGCCATCGTGCTGGCCGTGCTGCTGGTGGGCGGTACGATCATTTCCATACTGGTGTCCATGGCGGAGGAGGCCGCGCCGACGCGCGACCGGTACGTCATGGAGATGAGCTACCTTGAGGACGAACAGGCGCTGCACATCACGCAGCGCCTTGCTTTTGTCAACAGGACTGTCGAGTATATGGACCGCGTGCTGTTCAGCGCGGCCGCGAACGTGTACCGGCGCGAGAGCGCGCTTCCCTATGACGAAGCCGACCTGCTGAAAGCCTTCCCCGCGGGCTATGTGCCCGGCGGCATGGATCTGGTGCGCGTGGAAGTGGACGGCACTGCGGCGGAATACGGCTTTCAGGGCGAGAACGAGACCACGCTGCGCGTGGCCTGCGCTCTCGCGCCGGGGCAGGGCTGCGAATTCCTGTTCGAATACTATCTGCTGCTCACCCGGAACGATTCGCTGCTGGGCAAGGGCGACACGGACGTGCGGCTTTCATCGTTCTTCCCGATGCCCGGCGTGCTACGGCGGCTTCGTGCTGCGCGCGCCCGTATCCTTCACGCGCAGCGCGGAGACGACGGAGGCGGATTACGCGGTCACCTTGACGCTGCCCGCGGAGTACCTGGCCTGCGGCACGGGGAACGTGCGCGCGGACGACGCGGAGGGCGGCGCGCGCACATGGACGTTCGAGGCGGAAGGCGTGCGCGACTTCGCGCTGTCGTTCGGCCGCCGCTGGCGCGAGGGCAGGGACACGTCCGAGAGCGGCGTTACCCTGCGCGTGCTGACAAACGTGCGCGGCGCGGAGAAGCGCGCTCTCGTCGCGGCCGGGGACGCGCTCAGGCTGTGCGAGGCGTGGCTTGGGGCTTTCCCGCTGGACGAGCTCACGGTCGCGCAGAGCGACTATGCCGTGTGCCCGCGCAGCTTTCCCGGCGTGCTGTGGATCAGCGAGGCGGACATCAGGGACGACGCTGCGCTCAAGAGCGCCATACGCTTCTTCGTCGCGCAGCAGTACATAGGCTACGCCGCGTGGACGGAGCCCGTCACGGACGCGTGGCTCTCCGACGCGCCCTGCACCTATCTGGCGCTGTTGATGGAGGAGGCGCTCGAGGGGCACGACGCCTTCCTGAAGGCGCTGAACGCCGTCGTGTTGGATCCGCTCAACATCACGGTGCCCGGCGGCCTCACGGTCACGTCGGACGCGCGGGACATGTCGCGCGAGGAATACGAGCTGATCACGATAGGCCGCGGCACTGTCGTGATGCACGAGATGGCCTCCGCCATGGGCAGCGACGCCTTCATCGCCGCGATGCGCCTGTTCTACGAGGCCGGCCTTGAGAAGGACGTGCTCGAGGAGGCGGACCTTGTGCGCGCGTTCGACGCAGCCACGGGCGGGGACTGGGAGGCCTATCTCACGGAATGGCTGTTCAACGTGGACGATTATCTGGCGCAGCGCGTGGAATGGTATGAATAAAGTCATTAACTAAATGCCGTCATGCAGGAAAAAAGCCACGACCGTCGTATATGATGGATGGCAACACAAACCGATGTCTGCGGAGGTCGTGCCCATGCATTTTGAAAGCGCGCTCAAACGGAAGTTCATACTCCTGGAGACCTGCTACTGGGCGTTTTACGCAAGCTTTTTGAGCTACGCCACCACGCTGCTGCGCGCGCGCGGCGTGTCCGGCACGGGCATCAGCCTGATGGTCGCAGGCTACATGCTGTTCGCGGTGATCGGCTCGTTCGTCTGGGGCGCGGTATGCGACGCGCTGGGCGGCAACCGCAAGGTGATACTGCCCGCCATGGGCGTCACGGCGGCGCTCATGCTGCTGTTCTACCGCTTTGCGGGCGGCAACACGGCCCTTACGTGTGTGGCGTATCTGGGCATGGGTCTGGTCACGCAGCCCATCGCCATCAACATAGACGCATGGCTGATACGCGCCTGCGGGCAGTCCGCGTCCGCATACGGGCGCATACGCTCGACGGGTTCGCTGGCGTACGCGCTGACGACGCTGGTCATGGGCCAGCTGATGGGCCGGCTGGGCTATCTGCTCATGCCCGTGTGCGGGCTCAGCTTCCTGTG
>SVGK01000117.1 GCA_015056395.1 Clostridiales bacterium | reverse complement strand
GGCCATGCCGCAGAATGCGGTCAGCGCGAACGATGCGAGCAGGAGCACGTTCACGCAGGTGGACACGGCGCGATAGGCGCTATAGCGCCCCTTGAGCATCGCCCCGTACCAGCGCCTGTTGAGTATCTGATGCACGATCACCAGCGCGGTCATGGACATGCCCAGCCACTCGTGCGCAGCCTCGCCCATCACCTGATAGGCCATCTGCAAAAGAAGGAGGACGGTCATGTTTATGTCAATGATCCTCCGAAGGCTGTTCCGCTTCACTTTCATGCTCCGTCCTCCCGTTTCAAAACCAGCGTCCGTCAGGCTTTGCCGGCGTTTTCCTTTCCCCAGTCAGCCATGCTGCCGCCCTCGAACTGCACGAAGCCGCGGTGGCCGTGTACTTTTATGCCGTCCAATGCGTCGTCCAGCGCCCTGAGCTCGTCTCCGCTGATCGCCACGTCCCACGCGCCCAGGTTCTCGAGTATGCGTCCCTGGTTCTTGGAGCCGGGTATGGGCACGACGTTGGGATACTTCGCCAGCATCCAGGCGATGGCGATCTGCGCCTTCGTGGCCTGCTTCTCCGCGGCATAGCGCTCCAGCAGGTCGAGCACGGGCCTGTTGGCTTCGATGTTCTCCGAAGAGAGCTGCGGCACGAACTTGCGCACGTCGTCGGCGTGCGAGAAGTCGGTCGAGGCGCTCACGCTGCCGGACAGGAAGCCGCTGGCCACGGGCGAGAACGGCACGATGCCTATGCCGTGCTCAAGGCAATAGGGTATGACCTGCGCCTCTATGCCGCGCTCCAGCATGTTGTAAAGGTTCTGTATGGCGCTGAGCGGCGTGACGCTTTGCGCCTTGTCGATGGTATCCACGTTCACCTGGCTCATGCCCCAGCCGCGTATCAGGCCTTCGCCGATCAGCCTGCCCATCGCCGCGGCCACCCATTCCACGGGCACGTCGCGGTTGACGCGGTGCAGGTAGTAAAGGTCCACGTAGTCCGTGCCGAGGCGGCGCAGCGAGCGCTCCAGATGCGCGCGCACCTCGGAGAGAGTTTCTTCTTCGCTTGACGGTATGCTCGAGGTAAAGTGAAGCTTCGTGGCGATGACCACGTCCCCGCGCACGGGCTTCAGCGCCTCGCCTACGATCTCCTCGTTGTGCCCCTCGTAGTAGAGCTGTTTGCCGTAGGATTCGGCGGTGTCGAAGAACGTGCAGCCGAAGTCGTGGGCCTTGCGTATGGCGTCGATGCTGTACTGTCTTTCGGGGATCTGTCCGTAGCCGTGGGAGAAGGCCATGCAGCCCATGCCTATCGGTGAGACTGCGATATTGCCGAGCATCCTCGTATCCATTGCGTCCGCGCCTCCTTCGTATTCGTGTTCCCGTTTCTGTGTCCGCTTATTTGAGCCCTTCCGCCCAGGCGGCGAGTTCGTCTTCCGAGATGCTGCCGCTGTGGCGCGCGCCGTCCAGCCAGTTGCCCGTGCCGGCCAGCTCCGCCAGGTCCTTTCCGCTTCGGCCCATGCCGCTGCCGCCGGAGGTGCAGAAGGGTATCACGGTGATGCCCGTGAAGTCGTGCGCCTCTACGAACGTGCACAGTATGCGCGGCTCCTCGCCCCACCAGATGGGATAGCCCAGATAGATCGTCGTGTAGCCGGACAGGTCGATGTCTTGGCCGCCGATCTCGGGCCGCGTCTCGGGGTTGTCCTGTTCCCATGTGGCACGCGTGCTGCGGTCGTTGTAGTTCAGGTCCTCTTCGGTGTAGGGCTGGGCGGGGACGATCTCGTACAGGTCCGCGCCGGTCGCGCTCGCCAGTCGCTCGGCCACGCCCTTCGTCGTGCCGGTGCAGGAGAAGTAGCATACCAGCGTGCCGCTCTCCGCAAGCGCGCCCGCGCTCAGAAGCATCAGGAACATCATGAACAGTGCGATCGCCTTTTTCATCTTGATATACCTCCTGTACTATATCACAGCCATGCTTTGGCCCAGTCGGCCAGTTCATTTTCCGGGGCGTTCGCCGCGAAGCGCTTGCCCGAGGCCACGTTTGCGCCTTTCGCCAGCGCGGCCATGTTCCTGCCGCTGCTGCCTATGGGACTGCCGCCCGAGGTCGCGAACGGGACCACCGTCTTGCCGGCAAAGTCGTAAAGCTCCATGAACGTGTCGATGATGGAAGGCTCCCTGTACCACCAGATCGGGAAGCCCACGAACACGACGTCGTACTGCGCCATGCCCTCTGCCCGAGAGGCGATCTCCGGGCGCGCGTGCGGATCGTTCATCTCCACGCTCGACCGGCTGTGCCTGTCCTGCCAGTTCAGATCCGCGCCGGTGTAGGGGACCTCCGGTTCGATCGCGTGCAGGTCGGCCCCTATGGCCTTCGCCAGCCTTTCGGCCAGGCCCTTCGTCGCGCCGCCGGCGCTGAAATACGCCACCAATGCCTTGTTCATATCGTTCACTCCTGTATATATCGTTGAGTCCTTTCAGATGAACAGGTCGACGATCATGCCCGTCCCCCAGGCGAAGGCCATGGTGAACAGCATGTAGATGACGAAGCGCTTCCAGCCCAGCACGATCTTCATCGCGCCCAGGTTCGTGATCTTCGTCGCGGGCCCCGTGATCATGAACGCCGCCGCGCTGCCCATGCGCATGCCGTCTAACAGCCACTGCTGCAGAAGCGGTATCGTGCCGCCGCCGCACATGTACAGCGGCACGCCTATGGTCGCCGCCATCAGCACGCCGAAGCCCTCGTTCCGTCCGAACAGGCCGCTCACGAGCTCGCCCGGCACGTGTATCTGGTACAGTGCCGTCAGCAGTATGCCCAGCGCGAACATGGGGCCCGTCGCCTTCACATTGCGCCACACGTTCTTGAGGAAGCGCATGAGCGGGTCCGGGTCGGTGTCGCGGCTCTGGCCCTCGTGAAAGCCCGTGAAGTCGAAGAAGGACTTGCCCTTCCCGCTGTAGAACAGGCGTACGAGCCACCCTGCCGCGCAGCCGCACAGCGCGCAGCTCACGCAGCGTATGATCACCGCCGTCTGCCCGAGTGCGCCGCTGTAGAATATCAGCTGCGGGTTCAGCAGTATGCTCGACATCATGAACGCCGCCAGATAGTCGTCCTTCACGCCCTGCTGCGAGAAGCCAGCGGCGATGGGTATCGTGCCGTACATGCAAAGCGGCGAGGCGATGCCCAAGAGGCTTGCGGGTATCACGCCCAGCCAGCCCATGCTGCGCCGGCCTATGCGCGCGAACGCGCCGTGTATGTATCTCTTGCCGAACACGGACACGGTGCTGCCCAGCAGTATGCCCAGCACCCAGTACGGCGCGATCTGACGGACCTGTATGTCCAGGTAATACCAGAGGTAGATCGCCTCGCGGCGCAGCCAGTCCGTCATTCCATGACCACCAGGCTGTAGCTGCGGCTGCCCAGGCCGATCGCCTCGGCGGCCTCCAGCGTGTGCAGGCCGTTGCGGCTCTCGATGCGGGCGACGAGGCTCTCGCTGTCCGGCATGGCGTACACCAGGTCCACGGCCGCCTGGTCTATGGCCAGCGGGTCGGTGGAGGCGAGTATGCCTATGTCGTGCATGTCCGGCTCGGACGGGTTGCCGTCGCAGTCGCAGTCCACGCTCAGGCGGTTCAGCACGCTGATGTAGACGATGTCATCGCCCATGTGGCCGTCCACGGCCTTGGCCGCGTCCGCCATGGATTCGAGGAACGGATCTTGATCGCCCCAGATGCTCCCGCTGGTGCGCGTGCCGCCGGAGTGTATCCACACCTTGCCCATGGAGGAGCCGAAGCCTATGGAGATGTTCTTGATCGCGCCGCCGAAGCCCGCCATGGCGTGGCCCTTGAAGTGGCTGAGCACGAGATAGGAATCGTAGTTCGCGAAGTGGCTGCCCACGTAGTCCACGTCCAGGCGGCTGCCGCCCTCGACGGGCAGCTCCATGCTGCCCTCGGCGTCCAGTATGTCCACCTCCGCGATGTCGGTGAAGCCGTGATCCTTCGCAAGCTGCATGTGCATGGCGGTGGAGGCGCGGGAGCCGCCATAGGCGGTGTTGCATTCCACGATGGCGGCGTCCAGCATCTTGACCAGATCGCCGATCAGCGCAGGGCGCAGGTAGTTGCTTGCCTCGCTCTCACCGGTGGACAGCTTCACGCCCACGCGGCCGGGCAGCGTCACGCCCAGCGCCTGATAGGCGCTGACCAGGCTCTCAGGCGATATGTCGTCTGTGAAGTAGACCACGGACGTCGCCTCCGCGTCCTGATGCGGCAGATTGGCAAGCGACAGCTCGACGCCGCCGTTCGTGGTCAGGTCCGCCGCCAGCGCCGCGGGCACGGACAGCATGAGACAGATGAGCAGACAGGTGAGTGCGCGAAGTGTTTTCATATAGCAAGACCTCCCAATTTGAATGCTTCGCCCGGGCACAGCGCGTGCACGCGCCCCGGATCGGTCACGCGGGCGCGCAGGACATCGGGGTCGCCGTTGAAGGTGTCCATGTCCGGGGCGTCCACGGTGCCCCAGTGTATCGGTATCAGCGCCGCGCGCGGGTAGGCGTTGGCCAGCCTGACCGCGCCGTCCAGCGTGATGTGATAGGCGTTGTCCGAAAAGTCGAACAGTATCACGTCCGGCTCCGGCATGTGCAGCTGTTCCTCCATGAGCCTTGAATCGCCCGGCGCCCAGATCGTGCCGTCCGCGGTCTCGATCCAGAAGCCGCAGCAGTCCTCCTTGGCCCAGTGGCGGAACGAATAGGCCTCGAAGTCGTTCTGCCAGTCGTGGTCCGCGGGCGTCAGCGTCACGCAGAGATCGCCCACGCGGAAGCGCTCGCCTATGGCGTGGCCCGTGGCGGGCAGACCTTCGGCGCGCATTTCCTCCGCCACGTATCCAGTCGCGTGCCAGGCTTTGCACACGCCGCGCAGGTCCCTGCAGGTGGCACGGGAGAAGTGGTCGTTGTCGATGTGCGTGATCAGCAGGGCGTCAAGCGACGGCACGTCCGCGGGAAGTATCGGACTTTCGAACAGCACGGGCATGTCGTAGCCCTCCAACAGCGGGTCGATCATCAGCGTCGTGCCGCGGCTGTTGATGAACGCGCCCGCGCTGCCAAGCCAGCGCACCGTCGTGTCGTCGCACGGCGCAAAGGCCTGGGGGCGTATGGGACAGACGGCGGCGGGCATCGCCTGTCCCTTCGCGCTTTTGCGTATGCTCTGTTTCATTTGTTCCATATCGATACCTCCCCGGGGGCCGTTGCTGTCTCATTCGCCTGTATAGAATACTGACACCGTGTCAATAATCAGTATACATGAAAACTGACACGATGTCAATACCTTTGATATGTTTTTCATTTGAGCAGCGCCCTTATGCAGCCGTAAGCCATGTCATAGACGCTCAGATACACGAAGTCCAGCCCGGCCTCCTTCATCGCAAGGCGCTGTTTTTCGGACACAGTGGTGTAGGGGTAGAGCCCGTACAGGAACGGCAGGAACGCATACAGGAAATCCTGCTGCGCCCGCGCGTCCATCTGTGGGAAGAACCGTTCGAGGCAGCGGCGCACGGCCTCGATGGAGGCGCCGTAGGCCTTCTTGAACTCCACCAGGCATTCGGGCCTGCTGTTTTCCTCCATGTCGAAGTGGTTCATGCTCAGAAGCTTGAGGAGCATGCCGCGCTTCTCCAGCGAATGGGCCAGCGCGCCGGAAAAGGCCTCCGCGCTCATGGCGGAATAGGAGATGCACAGCGCGTCCAGTTCTTCCACCCAGCGCTCGTACTCCTTCTGCATCAGCGCAAGGAATATCTCTTCCTTGGTCTGGAAGTAGTTGTATATCGATGTACGCGTGAAGGATGTCGCGCCGGCGATGTCCTTCAGCGTGATCTCCTTGAAGCTCATGGTCTGGTAGAGTTGTTCGCAGGCCGAGATGATCTCCTCCCGGCGCGCGTTCGTCAAGGCAGTGGAACCTTTGGGCATGCGGATACTCTCCTCGTGCCGCCTGGGGCGGCTTTTGATACGCCATCATTATAGCAACATTCTGACTTTGTGTCAATATTAACCGTGTGAAGTATTGACGCCGTGTCAGTCCGATGCTATACTATATGTACAGAATATCGGAAGGCGGGTGCAAGCATGGATCGCGTCATCGACCCAAGGCCCGTACTGCCTGCGGGCCGCCAGATCTTTTCGAACAAAAAGCTGAAGGCCATGATCGTGCCGCTGCTCATAGAACAGCTTTTGCAGCTGGTCGTGGGCATCGCGGACACCATGATGGTCAGCTATGCGGGCGAGGCCACGGTGTCCGGCGTGTCGCTGGACACGATGATCTATACCATATTCATCTATCTGTTCACGGCGGTCGCCACGGGCGCGGCGGTGATCGTATCGCAGTATATCGGCAGGAACGACAAAGCAAGCGCCAACCTGGCGGCCTCACAGGGCTTCCACATCGCCGGCGTGACGTCGCTTGTCTGCCTGGCGCTCACGCTGGTGTTCGGCAACGCCGTGCTGGCCGCGCTCTACGCGCATGTGGACGGCGCGGTGATGTCGGCCTGTCGGATCTACCTGCGCATCGTGGCGCTGAGCTTCCCGGCGAACGCTATATACAACGCTGGCGCGGCGCTGTACCGCTCCATGGGCAGGACGCGCACGACCATGATCGTGTCCGGGTGCATGAACCTGCTGAACGTCATAGGCAATGCCATAGGCGTGTTCGTGCTGAAGGCGGGCGCGGCCGGCGTGGCGTGGCCCACGACCATTTCGTGGTACTTCGCCGCCGTGGTGATGACGGCGCTGTGCCTGAACGAGAAGAACCAGGTGTTCGTGCGCTTCGGGGACATGCTGAGGCTCAGGCGCGACATGGCCGGGCGCATACTGCGCATCGCCGTGCCCAACGCCGCGGAGCAGGTGCTGTTCCAGCTGGCGAAGGTGGTGCTGGGCAGCCTGATCGCCACGTTCGGCACATCGCAGATCGCTGCCAACGGCATAGGCCAGACGCTCTGGTCGCTGGCCGCCTGCATGTGTACGTCCATGAGCCCGGTGTTCATCACCGTGGTGGGGCAGTGCATGGGCGCGGGCGACACGGAGGCCGCCGCGTGGTACATGCGCAAGCTCACGCGGCTGTCGCTCATGCTGTCCACATTGTGGAACGCCATGGTGCTTTTGCTCGTGCCGCTGATACTGCCGCTGTACGCCGTGACGCCCGAGACGCGCCACTACATCTGGGTGATCGTCATCATACACAACATATTCGCGGCGCTGGTGCAGCCCTTCGCCATGCCGCTCTCGTCCGGCCTGCGCGCCGCGGGCGACGTGCAGTTCAGCCTGTGGTCTTCGCTGTTGTGCACGGTGGTGTTCCGCACGGCGCTGTCCTTCGCGCTGGGGCTTGGGCTCGGCATGGGCATCGTGGGCATCGCATGGGCGATGGTGCTGGACTGGTGCCTGAAGGCTGTGCTGGACGTGCTGCGCTTCAGGGGGAACAGGTGGAAGGACAAGAAGGTCATCTGACCGGCGGCGATGTCCATTGCCGATAACGAACAAGCATCCTGCGGCCTCGACCGGCCGTCAGGATGCTTGTTTTATATGTGATATGTTGCGTCCGCCGCCTCAGTTCCCGTTCAGCAGCTGCGCGGCCCTCGACCCGGCCATCCAGGTCGGCCCGTTCGGGTTTTCCAGATACGATATGTTCAGTATCTTGTTCAGCAGCTTGAGCGCGCGGGCGTCGTCCGTCATGACATAGGGCTGGAAGTCGTTCTTTTTGTCGTTTCCGGAGAGCCTGGAGGGTATCAGGTCTATGCCCAGGTCCGTCACATGGCCTTCCGCGTCGATCTGGAATATCTCCTGGTAGATGACGGTGTCCTTCTCCACGGGGTTGCGGTTCCCGCCGAAGCAGAAGTTGCCCAGACTGTAGATGATGTACTTTCCGTTGTAGTATTCGATCGCGCCGTACACGTGCGAGTGGTTGCCCACGACGATGTCCGCGCCGGCGTCCACCATCGCGTGGCCCATGCTGATCTGCTGTGCGTTCGGCTCGTGCTTGCCCTCGTCGCCCCAGTGGAGGGAGGCAAT
>SVGK01000116.1 GCA_015056395.1 Clostridiales bacterium | reverse complement strand
GGGCTGTGCGTGCCGAAGGCGGACACGGCCTGGCAGAGGCTCGCGGCGGATGTCGCCTCCCGCTGGACGCATAACGGCGACATGGCGTGGGGCGACCGAACCGCGCGCGAGATCTCCGAGGCGCGCTTCGGCGGCGCGCTGACGGAGGGGCAGATCTACGCTCTCCAGTTCAGGCTGCGCGCGGCGCTGTTCGAGCCGGAGGTCGAGAGCCTGCTCATGCCCGCGCTCGACCGCCTGACGGAGGCGGAGCGGCAGGGGCTTGCGGAGGACTTTTCGCTCGCGCGCTGCGCGGTGCGGCCTCTGTACAGGGACTTTTTTTTGAGACACTGCGGGGAGGGACGCGCATGAACTTTTTCAAGGACGCATTGGGCCGCGACGTGCTGCCGCTGGGCCTGCAGACGCACAACTCGTCCACGGGCGTGCCGGAGATGCTCGACAGGGAGATACGCGCCGTGGAGCTGTACGGGGGAAATCTGCTCGAAGCGCCCGTGTACTGGTACGCGACGGAGCCCGAACAGGGACGGTTCGACTTTGCGCAGGTGGACGACCTGATCGAACGATGCCGGGCGCACGGACTCATGCTGATACTGCTCTGGTTCGCCATGAGCAAGAACGGGCACCCGAACTACGCGCCGGAGTGGGTCAAGCGCGACCCGGAGACCTACCGCATCGCGCGCGGAAGGGACGGCGCGCCCGTGGCGTCGCTGTCGCCGCACTGCATGGCCACGTGCGACGCGGACGCCGCGGCGTTCAAGGCGCTCATGGCGCATCTCAAAGCATATGACGGAGACGCGCGCACTGTCGTCGCGGTGCAGGTCGAGAACGAGATGGGCTATGCCAACACGGATATGGACTATTCCGATGATGTGAAGGCCGTCTATGAGAAGGGCGTCCCGGATGCGCTCATGGACATCGAGATCGAGGGGAGCGGCGTGGTGCCCTCCGGGCGGAGCTGGCGCACGCGCTTCGGGCGCTACGCGCACGAGGCCTTCTCCGCGTGGGCGCACGCCGAATACATCGAGCGCGTGGCGGCCGCGGGCAAGGCGGCGTATGACATGCCCCTTATCATGAACGTGATGCTGGGCGAGAACGGGTATGAGGAATCCGGTTACTGCTACAACGGCGGCTCCGCCGTGAGCCGCATGATCGACGTCTACAAGGCCGTGGCGCGCTCCATAGACCTGATCTGCCCGGACATGTACGTGCCGGACCGCGCGCGCTGGCGCCGCGTCGTGTCGGCCTACGACAGGGCGGACAACCCGCTGTTCATCCCCGAGTCGCCCACGGGCGGCGTCGCCGCGGCGATGAACATGATGGAGGCCTTTGCGGACTTCGGCTGCATAGGCCTGGCGTGCTTCGGCGCGGCGGGCGCGCTGGACGTGAACGGCGCGCTGCTGCCGGAAGCCCGCGAGGTGGCGCTCAGCATGAAGGCGGTCCGGGGCGTCGCGCCGCTCCTGCTCAGGTACAGGGGCACGGGGCAGGTGCACGCCATCGTGCAGCAGGAATTCATGACGGAGCAGCTGGTCGAGACGGAGCGCTACCACGCGCTCGCGCGCTTCATGGACGGCGCACCGCACTTCGGCATGGGCTCGTACATAAACCAGCACGACCCCGCCAACAGGGACATATTGACCGCGCGGGGGCGCGCGCTGCTGATACAGACCGGCGCGGACGAGTTCTACCTGAGCGGCGCGGGCGTCAAGGTCGACTTCATCTATCGTCCCGACCCGCTGCAGGAGGACAGCTATCCGCTGATCGGTTCGCGGCAGACGGGCACGCTCAACTACCTGTCGATCGAGGAAGGGCATTTCGAACGCGACACGTGGGTGGCCGACCGGTACCGCTGCGGCGACGAGGGCAACATGGCCGTGTACGTGCACCGCGGCGAGACGGTGCGCATACGTCTGAACCCGTACAAGTGACGCTGAAGGAGGAAGAGCATATGGCAACGAGAGGGCCGCTGGGCTTCGGTCTGATGCGCCTGCCGCGCAAGGGCATTTCCATAGACATAAAGCAGACGAGCGCCATGGTCGACCGCTTCCTCGAGGCGGGGTTCACCTATTTCGACACGGCGCACATCTATCCGGGCAGCGAGGACGCGGCGCGCAAGGCGCTTGTGGAGCGGCATCCGCGCGAAAGCTACACGCTGGCCACGAAGCTGTTCGCGCCGATCGCCGTCACGACGGACCGCGCGCACAAGCAGCTTGCGACAAGCCTGAAGCGCACGGGCGCGGAGTACTTCGATTATTACCTGCTGCATTCGATCATGGATGGCAACATACGCAGCTACGACCGTATGAAGCTCTGGGATTACGTGCTGGAGCAGAAGCAGAAGGGCTTCATACGCCACGTGGGCTTCTCGTTCCACGGGAGCCCCAAGCTTCTGGAGAAGCTGTTAGGCGAGCATCCCGAGGTCGAGTTCGTGCAGCTGCAGATCAACTATGCGGACTGGGAGAACCCCTCCGTGCAGTCCCGCGCGTGCTACGAGATCGTGCGGCGCTTCGGAAAGCAGATCACCGTGATGGAGCCGGTGAAGGGCGGTGCGCTGGCCGACCCGCCGGCGGAGGTGAAGAAGCTCTTCAACGCTTATGATGCAAAGGTGTCCGCGGCGTCGTGGGCGCTGCGCTTCGTGACGTCGCTGGACGGCATACTGACCGTGCTCTCCGGCATGAGCAACACGGCGCAGATGGAGGACAACATAAGGACGATGCGGGACTTCAGGCCGCTCGACGAGCAGGAACGCGCCATCATACTGAAGGCGCAGCGCATACTGGGCCACAGCCGGACGATACCGTGCACGGCCTGCGGCTACTGCGCCAAGGGGTGCCCAAAGCAGATCCCGATACCCCAAGTGTTCGCCGCGATGAACCTGATACTGGGCGCGGGCCAGGAGCAGCAGGCGAAGGAGCGCTACGCAGACATCGTCGGTCGCGGCGTGGGCGTGGAGAACTGCGTGGGCTGCGGACAGTGCGAGAGGGCGTGCCCGCAGCACATCGAGATCATCAAGCGGTTGAGGGAGTGCGGCGAGCGGCTGGAGAGCGCGGAGTAAAAGGCATTGAGGATTTTGAACAGATCAGTTATGCGGGAATTCCGCCACATGGGCCGTTCGTTCATCCGTTTATGTCAACGCATGTATGGATATCGAACATCCGTAGGGACGCCCCATGGGGCGTCCGCGGACGCGGCATGCCGCGTCCCTACGATGCGGGGTGTTTGATCGTCTGGAACAGAACACTAACGCGGGAATTCGAATCTTCACATGGGATGTTCGTCCATCCGGTTTATGTCAGCGCATGTATGGATATCGAACATCCGTAGGGACGCCCCATGGGGCGTCCGCGGCCGCGGCATGCCGCGTCCCTACGATGCGGGACGTTTGACCGTCTGGATCAGATCACTAACGCGGGAATTCGAATCTTCACATGGGATGTTCGTCCATCCGGTTTATGTCAGCGCATGTATGGATATCGAACATCCGTAGGGACGCCCCAAGGGGCGTCCGCGGACGCGGCATGCCGCGTCCCTACAATACGGGACGTTTGATCGTCCGGAACAGATCACTGATGCAAGAACTCGAACCGTCGCATATATCAATCCAGTTATGTCAACGCATGTACAAATATCGAACCCCCGTAGGGACGCCCCATGGGGCGTCCGCGGACGCGGCATGCCGCGTCCCTACGATGCGGAGTGCTTGATCGTTTGGCGAATACCAGATATAGCAGGGTATCGAGCTGTTGTGGGACATTCCGTGGAGACGCGGACTGCTGCCATACTTCTCGCTTCAAATGTAAAACTCGTCTCTTTCCCATTTCATCGGGTTATTTTGGATGTATTCGATCGTACTGATATAATCCTGCTGTTCACGTATGATATGCTCATAGAATCGCGATTGCCATAACCCACTGGCGGCTTCCTTTGACGCATAGGATTTCATCGAACCGATGATCTGTCCCAGCGTATGATGGGTGTCGGATCCTTTATCGAAGCTGATATCAAAAAAGTCCTTGCCGGATATCGTCACGCCGATACCGAGCAGGATATGCACATGATTCGGCATGATGATATACGTCAGGATCTTTACTTCGGGATAGTGCTCTGGCAAAGCTCTGATCGCCTTGTCGACGATTTCGTCTTCGCGGCTCAAACACACCTGTCCGCATTCGATGGTACCGAAGATGCATCGCTTGCTGCGCGAACATATGATCACATGGTACACGCCGTCAGATGAATAATCATAGGATAGCAGGCGTGACGTTTTGCGTATCGGATGCTTGTTCGTCTGTTTATTCATAGCGATACCTTTCGGACGCGGCCTGCCGCGTCCCATCGATGGAGGTTGTTCGATCGTTTGGAACATATCGCTTATGCGGAAATTCGGATCGTCACATGGGACGTTCGTCCATCCGGATTATGTCAACGCATGTACGAGTATCGAACTCCCGTAGGGACGCCCCATGGGGCGTCCGCGGACGCGGCATGCCGCGTCCCTACGATGCGGCGTATTTGATCGTCCGGAACAGAACACTTACGCGAGAATTCGAATCTTCACATGGGTCGTTCGTCCATCCGCTTTGTGTCGATGCATGTATGGAATCGAGCGGACGCGGCATGCCGCGTCCCTGCGATGCAGGGCGCTTGATGGTCCGGAGCAGACCGCTTTCTGGATCTCACCTGCCGTTCCGCCATGCCTGCGCCCTCCTGAGCATACATGATCCTATCATATATGATAGCATAAAGGGGCTTGTTCTTCAATCCATCAGAACAAGCCTTTACTTTCTCATTAATCGGCCCACGAAACACACTTTCCTTAACGCGTCTGTGCTATACTCGACCATGAGTTATCATGCGGAGGTTTGTTTGCTTTGGCCAAGAGAGAAATGGTGCTTCGAAGCACGCTGGCGGTCACCTTCATCATCATACTGAGCAAGGCGTTCGGCTTTGCAAGGGACATGGTGACCACGGCGTATTTCGGGCTGTCCTTTGAAAACGACGCCTATGTCTCGGCGTACTCGCTGTTCTATCTGCCGGTGCTGCTGTTCAACTCATGCATATCGGCGACGCTGATACCCATGTACACGCAGGAGCGCGAGCAGCATTCGCTTGCGCACTCGAACCGTTTCGCCAGCAACGCGATCGATCTGTTCGCGGCGGCCTCTCTGGCCGTGACCGTGATCATGTTCGCGCTGGCCAGGCCGCTTACGCACCTGGTGTATGCGGGCTTCGAGCCGGCCAAGCTCGACTGCACGGTCGGGCTGTTCCGCATCATGCTGCTGGGGCTGGTGTTCAACGTGACGTCCATATCGGTGGCGAGCCTTCTGAACGCGGCGGAGAAGTTCATCGCGGCGCAGCTGACGGGCTTCCCGCTGAGCGCCTGCGTGATCGTCGCATCGGCGGTGTTCTCGCGGCAGTACGGCATACAGGCCGTGGCGTGGGGCGTGTTCGCCGCGAACGTGCTGCAGCTTTTGATACTGCTTCCGTTCATGCGCGGCTGGTTCAGCTATTCGTTCGTGTTCGACTTCGCGGACAAGCGCTTCCACAGGCTGATTGCGCTGGCGCTTCCGGCGATGCTGTCCATGGGCGTGAGCGAGTTGAACCACATGATCGACCACGCGCTGGCCTCCGGCCTTGCGGAGGGCACGCTCTCGTCGATGACCAGCGCCTACAGGCTGGTGACGTTCCTGCAGGGCGTGCTGGTGGTGCCGCTGACCACGATCATGTTCTCCAAGATGAGCCGCCGCGTGGCGGAGCACGACGAGCGCGGCGCGCTCGACATGCTGCTGAGCAGCCTCTTGCAGCTTTCCGTGGTGGTGCTTCCCGTGGTGGTGATCGGCGTGGTGCTCAGGAACGACGTGATACAGTTCGCCTACATGCGCGGGCGCTTCACGATGGACGACGTGTTCCGCACCGCCGGCGTGCTGGCGTTCTATCTGATCGGCATACCCGCGTTCGGCATGAGGGATTTCCTGAGCCGCATGTTCCACGCGCTGCAGGATACGAAGACGCCGTTCCGCGTGTCGTGCGTGGTGGTCGCCACGAACATCGTGCTCAACCTGATACTGCGCGCGTTCATGGGCGCGAACGGCCTTGCGCTGGCCACGTCCATCGCGGGCTATGTGGGCACCGCCACGCTGCTGGTGCTGCTCAAAAGGCGCTTCGGGCACATAGGCTTCAGGTGCGTTTTGAAGGAGCTGGTCAAGATATCGATCGCCACAGCGGTGTGCGCGGGCGTGTGCATCGTGATGGACACGTTCGCGCCGAAGGCGCACGGGATGCTCATGGTGTTCGTGCGGCTGGCGGTGTGCGCGGGCGTGTCGCTGATCAGCTATGCCGTCATATCAAGCGTATTGAAGGTGGACCCGTTCAAGCAGGCGGTCCGCAATCTGAGGAGGAGAGGTTGACACATGGCGAACGACGATCGCCTGATCACGACAGGCTTCCGCGAGGAGGACACCGAGGTCGAGCAGTCGCTCAGGCCGCACACGCTCGCGGAATACATAGGCCAGGAGAAGCTCAAAAAGCAGCTCACGGTCTACATGCAGGCGGCGCTGAACCGGCGCGAGCCGCTGGACCACATACTGCTGTACGGCCCGCCGGGACTGGGCAAGACCACGCTTGCGGGCATCATCGCCGCGGAGATGGGGCACAACATACGCATCACCTCGGGCCCGGCGATCGAGCGCGCGGGCGACCTCGCGAGCATACTGACCAACCTGAACGCCGGCGACGTGCTGTTCATCGACGAGATACACCGCCTGAGCCACGCTGTGGAGGAGGTGCTCTATCCCGCGATGGAGGACTTCGCGCTGGACATCATGATCGGCAAGGGCCCTTCGGCGCGCTCGATACGGCTGGACCTGCCGAAGTTCACGCTGATCGGCGCGACCACGCGCGCGGGCATGCTCTCCTCGCCGCTGCGCGACCGCTTCGGCATACAGTTCCGTATGGACATGTACACGCCGGAGGACCTGGCGAAGATCGTCAAGCGCTCCGCGAAGATCATGAAGGTGGACTGCGACGAGGATGGCGCGCTGGAGATCGCCTCGCGCTCGCGCGGCACGCCGCGCATCGCCAACAGGCTGATACGCCGCGTGCGCGACTTCTCCGAGGTCGAGGGCCTGGGCAGGGTCAACGTCGAGATGGCGCAGGCGGCGCTTCAGACGCTCGAGATCGACGAGCTGGGGCTGGACGAGACGGACCGCACGATGCTTTCCACCATGATGACCAAGTTCGGCGGCGGGCCCGTGGGGCTTGACACGCTGGCGGCCAGCACGAACGAGGACCCCGCCACGATCGAGGACGTGTACGAGCCGTACCTTTTGCAGCTGGGCTTCCTGATGCGCACGCCCAGGGGCCGCGTGTGCACGCGCGCCGCTTACGAGCACATGGGCCTCCCCATGCCCCAGCAGAACGGGGCGGAGGCGAAGAACGCCGGCCAGATCAAGATGGAGATATAACAGGATATGAAGCTTTCGGACTTTATGTACGATCTACCCGAGGACCGCATCGCGCAGACGCCGGCCGAGCCGCGGGATTCGAGCAGGCTCATGGTGCTCCACCGCGATACGCACGCCATAGAGGACAGGCGGTTTTACGACATCACGGACTATCTGCGCCCCGGCGACGTGCTGGTCGTCAACGATACGCGCGTCATACCCGCGCGCCTCTACGGCGTGCGCCCGTCCGGCGGCGCGTGCGAGGTGCTGCTGCTCAGGCAGCGCGCGCCCAAGGTGTGGGAGACGCTGGTGCGCCCGGGCAAGAAGCTGCGCCCCGGCGCGACGATAGAGTTTGGCGACGGAAGGCTCACCGCGAAGGTGCTCGACACGACGCCGGACGGCGGCCGCATGGTCGAATTCAGCTGCGAGGGCACGTTCGAGGCGGCGCTGGACGCGCTGGGGGAGATGCCCCTGCCGCCCTACATACACGAAAAGCTCGAGGACAGGGAGCGCTACCAGACCGTCTACGCGCGCCGGCAGGGCTCCGCCGCCGCGCCGACGGCGGGCCTGCACTTCACGCCCGAGCTGCTTGATAAGATACGCGCCATGGGCATACCGGTCGTGCCGGTGCTGCTGCACGTGGGCCTCGGCACGTTCAGG
>SVGK01000115.1:3759-8120 GCA_015056395.1 Clostridiales bacterium | reverse complement strand
GCCATGTGTACACGTCCTATCACGCACGCCAGTATGACGAGATCATAGGCGACCCGCTCTACGATCCGAACAGGCACTGCTTCATCATGAAGGTGCCCTTCGAAGACGGCTTCCCGGTGTTCTCGTTCGAGAACCAGTGCTTCCAGGAATGAGGCGGTCCGGCATGATGAAAAGGCTTCTGTCGCTGCTTGTGATACTCATGCTGCTTCCCGCCGCGTCGGCGGCCGGCAGGTCCTCCGTGAAGTTCAAGTATTCCGTGGGCATGCTGTACGTGGGCGAGAGCTACGCGCTGACGCCGAAGCTCAAGGGCGTGACGGCCGACCAGCTGCGCTGGGAGACCAGCAACCCCGCCGTGCTCGCCATGGAAGCGGGCACGCTCACGGGCAACCGTGAGGGGCTTGCGGCGGTGCGTGCCTCATACGGGAACGCCAGAGCGACGTGCGGCGTGGTCGTGGTGAACAGATCTATCTCGCTTGAGCGCGGCGCGTCCTACAGCCTGCCCTACAACAAAAAGCTGTCCTATGCAAGCGCCGACAGGAAGGTCGCCAGCGTCTCTTCCAGGGGCGTGGTGACCGGCGTCAGGGCGGGCACGGCGAAGGTCGCCGTATATTCAGGCTCCGTCAGGAAGGTGATACAGGTGACCGTGACAGAACCGCAGGCGCAGCAGAGCCGGGCGGCGCAGCTGGACTGCGCGGACACGGCCACCCAGATCGTGCTGGTGGAGCACACCTCCGGCACGAAGGCGACCGTGAGCTTCCACGAGAAGCAAAACGGCGTGTGGACGGAGCTGCACTCGACCTCGGGATACATAGGCCGCAACGGCCTGGGCAAGACGCGCGAGGGCGACGGCAAGACGCCCACCGGCACCTATGACCTGACCACGCCGTTCGGCATCAAGTCCGACCCGGGCGCAGGCCTTACCTACACGAAGGTCACGAGCACGATGTACTGGTGCGGCGACTCGTCCTCGCCCTATTACAACCAGCTGTGCGACTCCAGGGTGAACGGGCGCAAGGCGACGAGCGCGGATGAGGTGCTCTCGCGCTATGCGGGCGTATACAACTACTGCCTGTTCATCGGCTACAACGCCGAGGGCACGCCGGGCTTAGGCTCGTGCATATTCCTGCACTGCACGGGCAGCCGCACATACACTGCGGGCTGCGTGGCCATACCGGAGCGCTCCATGAAGCAGGCCATCAAGTGGGTCAGGGCAGGCTGCAAGATCGTGATAAAGGAATGAGACAAAAGCGCCATGCGCACGTCGCGGCAATTGGGCAATTTCGCCCGATTGTCGCATTTTTGGATACTTCGGCGATATCGTCGCAAGGTATTTGTCGCCGCGTGGTCGAATCATGATACCAAATGGGTCCGGCGGCGCGCCGTCGGCCCTGCGCGATCTATACGATGACGGGAGGCATATCGATGAAAACAGGCTTGATCGACGTGGGCGGCGGCATGCGCGGTATATACGCCGCGGGCGTGCTGGACGGCTGCATGGACCGCGGCATCACGTTCGACCTGGGCATAGGCGTGTCCGCGGGAAGCGCGAACCTCGCCTCGTTCATGGCGGGACAGCGCGGGCGCAACTATACGTTCTACACCGAATACGCCATGCGCAGGCGGTACATGAGCCTGGGCAACTGCATACGCAAGCGCAGCTACATAGACCTGGACTATGTCTACGGCGCGCTGAGCAACTCGAACGGCGAGAACCCACTGGACTTTCCGAAGATACGCGACAACGCGATGGAGTTCATCGTGGTCGCCACGGACGCGGAGACGGGCCGGCCGCACTACTTCACAAAGGCGGACATGGCGCAGGACGACTACGCCGTGTTCAAGGCCTCCTCCGCCATACCGGTGGTGTGCAGGCCCTACGACGCGCAGGGCTTCCCCTGCTACGACGGCGCGATCTCCGACCCGGTGCCGGTCAGGAAGGCGCTGGAATGGGGCTGCGACAGGGTGATACTGGTGCTGACGAAGCCGGAGCACGTGCGCAGGACCTCGCAGAAGGACGACAGGCTGGTGCCGCTGCTCAGGCGCAGGCATCCCGCCGCGGCGGAAGGGCTGCATCTGCGCGCCGAGCGCTACAACGAGGGCGTGGAATTCGCGCAAGCCCTTGCGAAGGAGGGCCGCGCGCTGATCGTCGCGCCGGACGACACCTGCGGCGTGGACACGCTGACGAAGAAAAAGGACGCCATGCGCGCGCTGTATGAAAAGGGCGTCAGGGATGCGGAGAAGATCGAACGGTATTTGGACAGTGAACAGTGAACAGGTAACAGTGAACAGTTAGAAACGCGCGCGGGTCGGTGCCATGGATGGCATCCCTACGCGAGGCTGGTTCACAGCATCATCCCGTAGCGGCAGCCTCCAGGCCGCCACGTCCCCCAAAGCACTGGCGGGCGACAGGGACGCGGCATGCCGCGTCCCTGTGGGGGATGATAAAGAACGGTGCGCTCACGCACGGGCGGACGCCATGAATGGCGTCCCTACGCCAGGCCGTCCATGGTCCGACATGCAAAAACCGCCCGAATGAGAGCGCAACCACTCACTCCTAACTCCTAACTCCTCATTCCTCACTCCTCATTTCTCACTCCCTCCCCACACAAAAAGCACACCGCAGACACCACTTGTCGGTATCCACGGTGTGCATCCTGTCCGGCTGTCCGCGCTTTCTTCACAGTATCTGCTCCATGCCGATCTTTTGCGGCACGAGCCCGCACTTTTCATAGAAGCGCATGGCGCTTTCGTTGCACGTCCACACGTTCAGCGTCACGTTGTAGCAGCCGATCGAACGCGCGTAGTCGAGCACATATCCATAGAGGCTGCGCCCCACGTGCTGTCCGCGCACCGCCTCGTCCACGCAGAGGTCGTCTATGTACATGGTCCTGATGTCCGTCATGAGCTGGCTTCCCACGAATTGCTTGAGTATGCAGAAGGCGTAACCCAGCACGCGGTCGTCGTCATCGGCCATCACGAACACCGGCGTGGCGTCGTCGGCGAATATGCCCGACAGCTCGTCGGCTGAATACTTTGTCGCGGGGCCCTTGAACAGGTCAGGCCGACCGTTGTGGTGCACCATGTTGACCTGTACCAGCAGCCTCAGCACATCAGGTATGTCTTTCTCCAGAGCGCGTCGTATCGTCGCCATCAAAACACCTCCGCAGGATCAGTCCCCCGTGTCCACCAGCGGCGCCAGCGCGTCTTCCGCGGGCTGCTGTTCGTCGAGCAGGTTGCCCTCGACCGCGGGCAGCGCCTCCTGGCCGTTCGTGCCGTCGGGCATGAGGCCCTTGAACTCCAGGTACTCCTCCAGGCACATGTTCATCTGATACATCTCCGCTGCGGCCAGCTTGCCGACGTAGCGGAAGTGCCACGGCTCGTTCATGATGCCCGTGATCTCGACCTTGTCCTCAGGATAGCGCAGCACGAAGCCGTACTTCCAGGAATTCGCGGCAAGCCAGTCGTACACCGTCTGCGTGTGGCCGCTGCCCGCCCTGATGTCTATGCCCAGGCCCGCCTCGTGCTCGCTGGTGCCGGGATCCGCCACCCACTCGCGCGCCTTCGCCTGCGCCTCTTCCTCGCTCAGGCCTTCCTTGAGGAATTCCTTGTACTTGTCCTTCATCAGGCTCTCCTGCTTGCTGCGCGTGCGGTAGCCGGAGTTGACCTGCGGGTCGACACCCTCCTTGCGGGCGGCGTTGAACATCTCCTGCAGCGCGGGCAGTATGCGGCGCGCGACCTTCTGGCCGCCCTTGACCTCGGCCAGGGAGCCCACGTCCCAGTCGGACGGTATCGGATGGTCGCGGTTGACCAGCATGAGCATCCAGCTCTCCTGCTGCTCGTCGATCTCGGACATGAACTGGCCCATGTCCGCGGCCGCCTGCGCGCCCGTGCCGGCCGCCGCGGCGGTGTCCGTGTTGACGGTCACGCCGTCGTACACCATCGCCTCCCAGACCTTCGCCGCCTGTATCTCCTCGGGCGTGGCCTCGATCACCTTGTCAGGCGCCGCCTCGGCGGGCGCCTCGTCCTGTACGGGCAGATCCTCGTCCTCCGGCAGCGCGTCGTCGTCTTCCTCTATATCGTCGATCAGGGGCGCGTCCTCGTCCTCATCGAACATGTCCGCGTCCGTCGCGAACGACTCGATGTCCTCAAGCGCCGTGTCGCCCTCCTCGGAAAAAGCCGGGAACGACGTGATCAGCATGAGCGCCGTTATGATCGAAAGTATCTTCATGAGCTTCATACCTGTCCCTCCTTATGCCGGTTCTCCGCTGTAATATACCGTCTCGCCAGCGGGCACCGAGTGCGTAAGCCACACGCTGCCGCCGATCACGCAGTGGTCGCCGACCGTCGTGTTCCCGCCCAGT
>SVGK01000115.1:0-3749 GCA_015056395.1 Clostridiales bacterium | reverse complement strand
CGCGTTGGCGTAGATCACCACATGGTCGCCTATGTTCGGGTGGCGCTTTATGCCCTTGACGGGGTTGCCATACTCGTCCAGCTCGAAGCTCTTCGCGCCCAGCGTCACGCCCTGATACAGCTTCACGTGCCGCCCGATCACCGTCGTCTCGCCTATGACGATGCCCGTGCCGTGGTCGATGAAGAAATACTCGCCGATCGTCGCGCCGGGGTGTATGTCTATGCCCGTGCGCTGGTGCGCGAACTCGGTCATGATCCTGGGCACGATGGGCACGCGCATGTCATAGAGCACGTGCGCCAGCCTGTAGACCAGTATCGCCATGAAGCCCGGGTACGCCACGATGACCTCCTCGCGGCTCACCGCGGCCGGGTCGCCCTCGTACAGCGCGTCGATGTCCGTCATCAACACGCGGTAGACCTCCGGCAGCTTCGATATGAACCTGTCCGCCGCGAGGCTCGGGCAGACGTCCGGCTTCAGGCCGCCGGAAAAGTTGACGGCGCGCGCGATCTGCTCCGCGAGCTCGAAGCGTATCTTCTCAAGCAGCATGCGCTCGGACAGCGCTCGCTCGTTCTGGAAGCCCGGAAAGAGGAACGCCTGCACGTCGGAGAGTATGCCCACGATCGCCCTGCGGTTCGGCACATCGCTCGAGGCAAAGCGCCGCTGTCCGTCGATCGCCCGCGTGACCTCGCCGATCAGATCCCGCTCCATAACCAACACCTCGCCGTTCTCAGTGCAGCCACTGCGCGCTCTCGCCCTTGACCTCCACCGCCTTGCCGGCGAACTCGACCCAGCGGCTCTCGCACGCGCGGTTGACGGCCAGCACGCGCAGCTCGTCCTCCGCGGGCTTGCCGAACGCGTCGCGGTCGTCCGCGATCTCGCGGAATATCATGACCACGTCGCTGCCCACGGGCTTGAGCGTCAGCGTGCCCGTCCTGAGCGCCGGAGAGGCCATCCGCTTCGCGATGATCTCGGCAAAGGCCTTCTTGATCGTCCTGTCCTCGTGCCCCCACGGATACGTGCCGCGGCAAAACGGATCGGACATGCCGACCATGCCCGCGTCGTCGCCGTAGTACACGCACGGCATGCCCGGCAGCGCGCAGATCATGCGCCACGCGGCGATCAGCCGGCGGCGTCCGCGCGCGTAATCCTCGTCGTTCAGGTGTATCGCCTTGCGCAGCAGCCTGTCCGGCTGCATGTCCCCCACGTCCGCCAGCACGCTCAGCGCCCTGGGCCTGTCGTGGCTGCCCAGCAGGTTCATCTGCGAATAGAAGAAGGGCTTGGGCAGGTTCTCGCGCTGGCTCTCCAGCCGCCTTACGAACGTGACCGCGTCCAGCCGCCCCGTCATGAACAGCAGCACCGCCTCGCGCAGTGGGTAGTTCATGGTCGCGTCCAGCGTGTCGCCCAGGCAGTAGCAGCGCATCTTGCCGTAGGAGATCTTGTTGCTGGGGTCCTCCCAGACCTCGCCGATCAGCGCGTTGTCCGGGTCCAGAGACTTCTCGTGCGCGCGCAGCGAAGCGATGAAATCCATGGGCAGCTCGTCCGCCACGTCCAGGCGCCAGCCGGACGCGCCGGCGTTCAGCCAGTGCTTGACGACGCTGTCCTCGTCCTCGATGATGAAGCGGCGGAAGTCCTTGTTGTCCTTGTCCACGTTGGGCAGCGTCTTGAAGCCCCACCAGCTCTGGTAGTCGTCCGGCCAGTGGTTGAACTGGTACCAGCTGGCATAGCGGCTGTTCCGGTCGTTGTACGCGCCGCCGGTGCCGTAGGTGCCGTAGAGGTTGAAGTAGCGGCTGTCCGCGCCGGTGTGCGAGAACACGCCGTCCAGCACCACGCGGATGCCGCGCTTCTCCGCCTCGGCGCAGAGACGCTTGAAGTCCTCCTCTGTGCCGAAGGTCGGGTCGATCTGGCGGTAGTCGCCGGTATCGTACTTGTGGTTCGAATGGGCCTTGAATATCGGGTTGAAGTAGAGCACCGTGATGCCCATCGCCTTCAGGTCGTCCAGCTTCTGCTCGACGCCCTTCAGGTCTCCGCCGAAGAAGTCGTTCGCCGAATAGTCGCCTATCCTGTCGTTGATGACCAGCACAGGGTCCTCGTCCCACGTCCTGTGGAAGAAGGAGCCCTCCGGCAGCTTTTCGCGGTCCCTGTTCCCGGAGGAATGGAACCGGTCGACCATGATCTGCATCATGACGCCGTTGCGCATCCACTCCGGCGTCTCGAACGCGCCGTCATACACGGTGACCTGCCAGCTCGCCGGCTCGTGCGTGCGCATCTCGCCCTGTCCGCCCAGCTGGTCGCCGTTGTTGCCGTAGTACATGCGCGTGCCGTCCTCGCCCTCCGCCAGGAAGTAGTACCAGAGCAGGCAGGGCTTGTCCGGGAGCTTCAGTTCGTGCGAGAATATGTCGCTTCCAACGGCGGTCATGTTGAAGAACGACTCGCGGTCGCCGCACCACACGCGCAGCGTCGCGGCCCTGACGCCCTGCGTCAAAAGCCGCAGCGTGATGGTCGAGCCGCAGGGCGCCGCGCCGGTCGGGCAGCGGTACACGGCCGAATGGGAATCATGAAATATGTTCATGCTTGTTTCAGGCACTCCAATCAGGACGCGGCAAAAGCCGCGCCCTCAGCGTTTTGACCGATCCCGCGCACGCGCTCAGTCCACATCCAGGGGCTGGAGGTGCCAGATCAGGTCGTTGTATTCCTTTATGGTCCTGTCGGACGAGAAGCCCGCGGAGCACGCGGTGTTCATGATCGCCTTGTGCAGCCACTTGTCCTTGTCGGTGTAGTCCGCCGCGACGCGCTTCTGCGTCACGACGTAGCTCGCCAGGTCCTTGAGCACGAAGTAGCTGTCCGCCATGGCGCCGCCGTCGCCGAACAGCAGAGAGTGGTACAGCTCCTGGAACATGCGCGGGTTCTCCGGCTCGAGCGTGCCGTCGATCAGCTGCTCCATGACCTTGCGTATGGCGGGGTTGGTCTCGTAGACCTCGCTGGAGCGGTAGGACGAATAACCCTGCTCGACCTGCTCGGCGGTCAGGCCGAATATGTACATGTTGTCGCCGCCGACCGCGTCGAACATCTCGCAGTTCGCGCCGTCCATGGTGCCCACGGTCACCGCGCCGTTCATCATGAACTTCATGTTGCCGGTGCCGGAGGCCTCCTTGCCCGCGGTCGAGATCTGCTGCGAGACCTCCGTGGCGGGCATGAGCACCTCGGCCACGGACACGCAGTAGTTCTCGAGGAACACGACGTTGATGTACTTGGAGGCCACGGGGTGCTTGCGGACCAGGTCGGCGATGGAGTTGATCAGCTTGATGGTCAGCTTCGCGCGGTGGTACGCCGGCGCCGCCTTCGCGCCGAACAGGAACGTGCGCGGCTGATATTCGCGCTCGGGATGCTCCACGATCTCGTTGTAGAACATCATGATGCCCAGCGCGTTCATGATCTGGCGCTTGTACTCGTGCAGGCGCTTTGCCTGCGCGTCGAATATGCTGTCCGGATCGATGTCCACGCCCTGCAGGCGCTGCATACGCTCGACCAGGCGCAGCTTGTTCAGGCGCTTGACCTGGTCGAACTTCTGCTGGAACGCCGGGTCGTCGGCAAAGGGCTTGAGCTCGCCCAGGCGCGTGATGTCCTTGCGCCAGCTGTCGCCGATCGCCTCGTCGATCAGGCGGCTCAGGTCAGGGTTGCACTGCAAGAGCCAGCGGCGGTGCGTGATGCCGTTCGTGATCGAGACGAACTTGCGGGGCTGTATGTTGTAA
>SVGK01000114.1 GCA_015056395.1 Clostridiales bacterium | reverse complement strand
GAAATCGCTGATTACGCCCGGCGCCTACGCAGAAGCATGCGACTGGAACAGAAACCATTTTTCCCCATCGTAGAGTTTCTGGAGATGACGCTTCAATCGGCCTATCCGGACATGAGCCTGGACATCGTGCCTGTCGACAAGATGCCCTTCAAGGAGGGCGAGACGCTTCCGGGGCAGAATACCATCCGCATTCGCGAGGATGTATATTACGCTGCTTGTAACGGCGACGGCCGCGCGAGGTTCACGATGGCGCATGAGATCGGACATTTCATGCTCCATACGCCAGATGCCATCGTACTTTGTCGCATGGAAGCCGGTCAGAAGCTGAAGCCATATGAAGACCCCGAGTGGCAGGCAAACACGTTTGCAAGCGAACTGCTTATGCCGTCTTACCTGATCGCGGGGATGACGAAGCGGGATGTCATGCTGGAATTCGGTGTATCAGAAAAGGCGGCATTGGTGGCGCTGAAGAAGTGTGCCAAAGCGTAACGGCTTTCCGGCGACGATAGGAGGTGAGGCCTTTGAGTGTGTTCAAAAAGCATCCGGACCATTGTTACCAGCTATGATCCGGATGCAGGTTGCCCGGCGCAAATCCATCTGTTACCGGCAGATGGAATCGAACCTGGGAGACGTGTTGCCACGCTCTGACATGCAAAGTATAGCACGTCTTTCACAATTAATCAATGAAAATCTTTTGAAAGATGGTAGATATATGCCGAATTATACTTTTGAACAGTATATAAGAATCGTTCGTCCTCTACCGAAGTATGTCAAACGTGATATCTATGGCATTCCTGTTGTTGAAGCAAACAGTATTGACATTTCCCGCCTTGGCAATGGAATGTCACTAATCAGTCTGCATAATGCGAAAATCTCTGATCCATATGCTAGGCGCAAGATCGTACATGCGTTTCGATATGATGATGAACTGTATCGGGCATATAATCATCCTCTTAAAACTTTGAACAAAGTTGGCAGCTATTATGCTGTTTCTACGCTCGATTTCAGTCTTGCGCCGGAAATGGATCGACAGACTATCATCCAGTGCACATATCAGAATCGTTGGTATGGCGCGTTCCTTCAGTCATATGGCAAGGCGGTTATTCCATCGATTGGATGGGTGGGAAGGGAGTATTATAACATTACCTTTTCTGGTTTGGTAGATGGAGGTGTCTTTATAATATCAACACTTGGCACGAGAAACCAGTACGGCAAAGATATCTTTTTAGAGGGATACTGGGAACTTCGAAAGCGCTTCCCGAACACTAAGATAATCTGTGTAGGCAACTATTATCCAGAGATGAAGGGCGACGTTTGCCTAATTCCATACAACAAATCATTCGGCAGTAGCAACGCGCCATACTGGCAGCCATCAATGGTTAATTGGGATATGACATTGGCTGTTGGAGGTGAAGAGTGAGATGTCATCACGAGGTGCAAGGACAAAGCACGGGTATGTTACTACAGACGAGTATGCTTTGGATCATTTCAATTCTGAAGCAAAGGTACTTATAGGTCTTAATGGGAATCATTCACTACCAGATTATGCGCATACTCCGGGGGCTTTCTATATCAAAGAGTATTATGATGGTTCATTTCGAGAATTAAGAGCGTATGATTCTCAAGATGGTCATATGACTTTGGAAATAGGATATCATCCGGAACCGCGAATTACGAATGGCAACAGGCAAACAAAAGTTCTGCATTTTCATTTGTATGATGAACATCTGAAAAGAGATGACGCTGTTCTTCTCACTCATGATGATCCTATCTATAAGAGATTCAAGAAGTATCTGGAGGTGTATGGGCTGTGATAAATGGAAATCTGGAACAATTCTTAGATACTGGATGGTATACAGAAGCTGAACTGTATTATGATGGATATGTATTCTGGTGTGAGGCTACTACCAATTCTGATACAGGCAATACAGAGTTCTTCGTAGACCGATGGCGTGCGGATTGTGATGGGGAATTCTACCATCAATACATCGGGACTGACGGCAAGCTGGTAGATTACAGTCGTGTGCTAAGCATGAACGGTACTGACATGGACGACTTAAAGAAGCGCTTTCTGATGAGTCCTATATTTTGCAGTAAAGCCTTCTGGGAGGTTCAGAGGGACATTGTATGGGCTGAGCAAGGTGCTGATATACGATTGACAGGAAAAAGTAAGTAGAATGTCTGGAAAACAAGAGATGCAATCCTTGATCTGGAAGATGGCCGTGAGGTCTCATTTGAGAAATCCGTCTGGTTTTCCGAATTCATTGATGTCAGGCGTGGGTGCGGTCTGCTCAAGCGATTCCGGCCAACGAACAGCTTCCTTGAAGAGTGGGAGGAGAACCCGGGATATGTCGGAAAGTGTTACCGACAGATTCGTATGATTACATCACACGGGATCGACACTTTGCAGAAGGAATAAGAGGCTGCCTTTCCTGATGGATGTACATCATTCAAGACAGCCTCAACATTATGCTTGTATGGATCAATAGCCGCGTTTTCGGTCGACGATGTTCGCAAGCTTCTCCCCGGCGAACCAGCGCTTCAGGTTCTCGCGGAATATGTCGAATATGGCCTGCGCGTTGATCGGGTCGTCGTCGTGTCCGGAGATGTGCGGCGTGATGATCACGTTTTCCATGGACCACAGCGGGTCGTCCTGCGCCAGGGGCTCCGCCGCGAACACGTCAAGCGCCGCGCCGGCAATGCGCTTTTCGCGCAGCGCGCGCGTGAGCGCCTCCTGGTCGATGGTGTAGCCGCGCCCGCAGTTGACGAGCAGCGTCTTAGGCGACATGGCTTCTATGACCTCGGCCGAGACCAGCTTCGTGGTCTCCTTGGTGCCGGGCAGGCACATCACCACGGCGTCCACATCGGCCACGGCCTCTTTGAGCTGCGCGGTGGAGTACACCGCGTCGAAGTTCTCGGGTATGCCGTCGGGCGTACGGCGCACGCCGCGCACGGTCGCGCCCAGCGCCTTCGCGCGCGCGGCGAACTTGGTGCCGATGTCGCCCATGCCCACGACGGTGATGACGCTTCCGCAGATCGACCTGCACGTGCCCATGCACTTCCAGACGTGCGCCTTCTGATTGTCCATATAGGCTGGCATGTTGCGCATGAGCATCAGAAGGCCGGTGAGCATGTACTCCGCGATCGCGACGCCGAACGCGCCGGAACCGTTCGTCAGCACGACATCCTGGTTTGCGTAGATATCGCCGCAGAACCGTTCGACGCCCGCGGCCGGCGTCTGCACCCATTTGAGGCGGGGCAGGGACTTCATGAGGTCCGGCGGGAAGTATCCCATCAGTATCTCGCAGTCTTCGAGCATACCGGCTGCGGGGACCGTGCCGTCCGGACACCAGTACGTCTCATAGCCGGCGTCTGCGGCGAGCCTGTCCAATATGCCTCTCTGTTCCCCGGTGAAGGGTACGTGGCGAAACGCGATTTTCACTTTTGATAACTCCTTTGGCACTGGTTTGGAAGGTTTGGCCGTCACAGCGGCAGGTGCACCCAGCGCTCCTCGCGGTGGGAGAGCTCCGCGGCGTTGATCAGCTCCTGCACGCGCGCGGACTGGGCGAAGTTGCCCTCGTTCTTTTCGCCGCCGGAGACGATCTCCTCCAGGAAGTTCTGTATCAGGCAGCCGTAGAACGCGGTGTCCCCGTCGTCCGGGCGATGTCCCGGGTTCCAGTAGCGGTCCGGTATCTCCAGCGGGCGGAACTTGACGGCCGCGGCGTCCGCGGTGGTCTGCAGCTTCACGGTGTTGCCGTTTGCGTCCTTGTAGGGCGCGTAGCCTTCCGTGACGTCGGAGGCGGCGGCATAGCCGTCCGCATACTCGAGGCGCTGTATCTCGCCCGTCTCGGGGTCGGTGATTAGCGTGGCCTTGAGAGCGCCGCGGGAACCGTATATGATCGCGGTGATGCCGGGGTAGTTGCCCACGGTGACGAAGCTGGTCTGCATGGAGAACAGCGAGCCGTTCTTGCAGCGCGCGATCCACATATCGGCGTCGTCCCAGTTGATGCGCTCGAGGTGGTCGTCCACATTGTAGCGGCGGCGCTCGGGCACGAGGTTGGTCATCTCGCAGACGAGCTTTTCGATGTCGCTGCCGATCACCTCAAGGCCTATGTCGATGGTCGGGGCGCCGTAGCCCTCCATGGAGCCGACCTCGATGTTGCGCTCGTCAAAGTCGGTGCCCACCAGCGGTATGTCCTTGGGATAGCTCTTGAACAGGCGCTTGTCCTGCGGATACCACGGATCCAGCCACTGGCTGTTCTGCTCGTAGCCGTTGTAGAGCCACGGCTTGCCGATCTTGCCCTCGCGCACGAGGTCGAACATATACTGCACCGCGGGCGCATAGCGGAACGTGAGACCGACTTTGGTCTTCAGGCCCTTGCTGCGCGCGAGCGCGTCCAGCTCCTGCACGCGGCGGTAGTCCTGCGCCACGGGTTTTTCGACCAGCACGTGCTTGCCGCATTCGATCGCCAGCGCGGTCAGCGGCTCGTGGCTCTCGCCGTGCTCATCGCGCGTGCACACGTCGATGACGTCCAGATCGTCGCGGCGGATCATCGCCTCGGCATCGTCTGTCACCTCGGGCACGCCGAATTCGGCGGCGCGGCGCTTTGCAAGCTCGATGTCAGAATCACAGATGCAGACCAGGTCGCAAAGGTCGCTGCGCACCCAGCCGGGGATGTGGGCCCTGGAAGACCAGCGGCCCGCGCCGATGATGCCGACGCGAAGTTTCTTTTCAGCCATTCGGGGTTCCTCCATTTCGCATAAACAGTCGGTTCGATTGGCAAACAAATGCATTTTTATAATATAGTCATGCTTTTGTCCATGTCAACCGCTTTTGCGATTCTCATAAATTCCCACATTTTCACATCGAAAAACGAAGATGCCACATTCAATTCTCTGCCGCGTTCCTTCCGGTAACGAGGTTTTGCACGCTGTGCCTTTCGATCAGCTGCGGGTTGTAGATCAGTTGGCTTCTGGGCATGGAGGGCTGGCGCCGCCGCCTGCACAGCGTCTTCACGGCGTCGGCGGCCATGCGCGAGAAGTCCACGCGCATGCTGGTCAGCGGCACCTGGCAGTGCGTGGCCATCTGGCTGTCCTCGCAGTTGCATATGCTGATGTCCTCCGGCACGCGCACGCCGCGGCTGATCAGCTCGTTCAATATGCTCACGGAGATGTCGTTGGAGGAGACCAGCGCCGTGGGGCGGTCATCGAGCGCCATGAGCTGGTTGGCCACGTCGATGCCGTTTTCATAGATCAGTCGGTCCATATGTATGATCCATTCCTCGCGCGGCGCGAGCCCGCGCGAGAGCATGCAGTCCATGAAGCCGGTCTTCTTGTCCTGCGTGATGGTCGAATCCCGGCTGCCGCCTATGAAGCCTATCTTCGTGTGCCCGTTCTCGATCAGGTATTCCGCGCCCAGGAAGCCCATGCGGTAACAGTCGCTGCGCAGGCAGTCGTTGTCCATGCTCGGCAGGTACCGCTCCACCATGACCAGGGGGCAGGGGAAGTTCCTGAGCATGCTGAGCGTCTCCGGCGTCTCGGTGATCGTCATGGAGATGATGCCGAAGAAGTGGTTGTCCGCGGCGAACTTGAGGTAAGACCGCTCGCGCTCCGGCGAGAAGTTCGTGATGGCCATGAACGAGCGCTTGCGCTTTTTGTTGAGCTCCTGCACCAGCTGCTCCACGATGTGCGCCGCAAGCGAGCTGCGTATGCCGCCTACCATGATCATCACGACATCGTCGTTGTCCTTGCGCACCTGCGGCAGGGGCTTGCGCCTGGCGTAGTTCAGGCGCTCTATGGCCTCCTCCACCGCCTTGCGCGTCTCCTCGGCGACATAGCCCTTGCCGGTGGTCACGCGGGATATCGTGGATATGGATATGCCCGTCTCTTCCGCGATCTGCCTGAGTGTGACGCTCATAGCCCGGCCGCCTTTCGCTCGTTCTCGAGGTACCATTCGAAGTGTTCTTCAAGTATGTTCAGGGGTATCGCGCCAAAGGCGAGCATGGCGTCGTGGAAGCGCTTCAGGTCGAAGGCGCCGCCCAGCTCCCTTTCCGCGCGTGCGCGCAGGTCCTGGAAGAAGCGGCTGCCCCACTTATAAGCCAGCGCCTGCGCGGGCATGCCGAACGTGTAGCGCAGAAGCTCCGTGTTGATCTCGGAATCGGTCAGCATCGTGTGTCCGAGCAGGAAGGCCTTCGCCTCGTCGAACGTCCATCCCAGCGCATTGAGTCCGGTGTCCACGATCAGCCTGCAGCACAGGAAGCTGTCCCACGAGAGCCGGCCCAGCTCGTCCACGTCGGAATAGAGTCCGAGCTCGCGGCAGAAGCCAGAGGCGTATTCGGCCCAGCCGTCGGCAAAGGCCGTGTTGTAGTGGTGGTGTATGATGTCCGGCAGCGTCGGGTCCTCCAGCACGAGGTTCATCTGGTAGTGGTGGCCGGGCAGCAGTTCGTGATAGACCACCGCGTGCGTGCGGATCTGGCAGCGCTTGTCGAGCTCCAGCGCGCTGTAATAGTACACGCCTATGGGCTTCTCGACCGGTATGTTGTAGTAGCCCCAGCTCGTGGTCGCCTCCGCGGCGGGATCCAGGCGCGCCACGGCGCAGTCCGCCTTGGGCATGCGCGAGAAGTATTTCGGCATGTACGGGCGTATCTGGTCCAGATAGCCGGTCATGGCCTTTTGCATCTGTTCGGGCGAATCGAAGCGGTATCTGGGGTCGTTCTGTATGGCGTCCAGGCATTCGCGCAGCGTGCCCGTCATGCCCATCCTCCTGACGACCTGGAGCATGTCCGCTTCCGTGGCGGCCAGCTCTTCATAGCCACGCTGATGTATCAGCTTCGGATCCAGGCGCTGCGAGATGTAGGTGTCGACTTCGTTCATATATAGCCTGTCGCCGCCCGGATACTGACACATGCCTATGGCGCGTGGCGCAAGCGCCATGTAGGGCCCCGCGATGTAATCCATCAGCGCGCGCATGGCATCGCGCACGGACTGTGCGTCGGCCGCGCATCCCTCGACGCGGTCCAGCGCGTCGAGGCGTTCGGCGCAGTTCTCAAGGCTCCTGAGCGTCAGCCTGCATCCCTCCTCGGGCATGCGTATGTACCGCCTTGACTGCGCCTCGAGCTTTTCGCGCTGCGCGTCTATGAACGGGGTGAGGTTTTTGAGTATCCTTCTGTACCTCTCGCGCTGCTCGGGCGTCTCCACGGGCAGCTCGGAAAGCTTTTCAAGAAAGGTCGGCAGCATGTTGTAGTAATGGTTCAGGTCGAAGCGAAGCCACCAGTTCTCCTCGTTCTTGCGGATATAGCCGCAGTAATAGATGAGGATCTTCAGCATGATCACGTCGTTGTGGTCCGTATGGGTCTCGAGCATCTCGCGCGCCCTGGCCTCGACTTCGTTGGCCAGGGCGCTGTCGCGCCGGGCGCGTTCGAGCGAGAGGTCCGGCAGTTCGCCGTTCGGGAACTGCCACTTGACGATGTAGACCTCGTTGTTCTCGACGGTATCGGCGTAGAACTCGTCGCAAAGGCGCCGTATCTCTTCGGAATACTTCATTTGCTTCCACCTCGTGATCGTGATATAGGCCCACAGGCCGTTCGAATGAGGAAATGATACCACATCGAAACGGGCTTGTAAACCCGAAATTTGCAGGATTCCGAATGAAATGATTCATACGTTCGAATTCTCATACATTCCCATAATTGACTAATGCGCGACGGTTATATATAATTCTTAACAAGGGCTGTTTCGCGCTTTACATCGTTAAAGCGGCACAGGCCGTACATGTTCAGGAGCTTTCCTGGCAGGACACCCGCCGGATCCGTCCGGCAGAACGAGGACAAAGGAGAGGTAGCATGAAAAAGATCGTTGCAATGCTTCTGACGGCCATGCTCGTGCTGATGGGCATAGGCGCACTGGCTGAAGAGACGCCCCGCGTCGGCGGCGACCTGGTGGTCGGCCTGGGCTACGAGCCCGACACGCTGAACGTCTACTCCACCCATCTGATGGGCGACGTGCAGGCCATGATCGTGGAAGGCCTTCTCGTCCCCGGCCCGGACATGGAATATGTCCCCGTGCTCGCCACTGAGGTGCCCACCGTAGAGAACGGCGGCATCGTGATGAGCGAGGACGGCCAGACCATGGACATCACCTATCACCTGCGTGAAGGCGTGAAGTGGCACGACGGCGAGCCCTTCACCTCCGCGGACGTGCTGGCGACCTGGGAATGCCTGAAGAACCCCGATTGGGACGCCGAGTCCAAGGACGGCGTGGATGACATCGATTCCATCGATATCCCCGACGATTACACCGTCATCTGCCACTACAACACCGTGACCCCCG
>SVGK01000113.1 GCA_015056395.1 Clostridiales bacterium | reverse complement strand
GCCAGCCTCTTCAAGTATGCCCGCGACCTGGGCAACCGCCGCGGCGACATGTACGAGATCGGCCTGTGGGAGGATTCCATCGTCGAGTCCGGCAATGACATCATGTATGCCATCAACATCCCGCAGGAGTCCGTCACGATCCCCGAGACCATCGACGGCATCCGCGCCGCCATGCAGATGCAGATGACGCGCGAGGAAGGCACGGCCGAGACCAACAAGTATCTGAAGATCGGCAAGTTCAAGAAGTGACACAAAACGACATAACGCGCAGGGAACGGTTCGCGCCGTTCCCTGTTTTCTGAAGGGACGGCGAACGCGATGAAGATCTCAAAACGGGATGCGCTGACGTGGTTCACCTTTTTTGCCGAGTACATGCCCGACGGCGGGCTTTCGCCCAAGCAGCAGGAGATCGTCTATGCGACGCTTGCGCAGATCGAGCGCGCGGAGGACGCGCGTATCGACAGGCTGAAGGCGGAGATACCGGGCCTCAAGAGCCTGGCGGGGCGCACCCTGTACGTGGGCCCGGACGAGCGCTTCCCGAAGGGCTGCAGGTCCTGCCTGTTCGGCACCGGACTTGGCGCCATACGCAAGACGAACCGCTGCAACCTTCGCTGCCCCTTCTGCTATGACTTCGGCGCCATGGACGACCAGCCGCCCGTGGGGGACGGCTACTGGGAGATCGGCGGCACGCGGTACCGCACGGACGACGTGGAGCTTTTGATGTCCGTGGGGAAAAAGCCCACCGGCGTGTCCTATGTCTATCTGGAGCCGTTCGTGGAGATCGAGGAATACTACCCCATGATACGCGCGCTCCACGAGGCTGGTGTCTACCAGCATATGTACACCAACGGCACGCTGGCGAACGAACGGAACCTGGCGGCGCTGGGCGAAGCGGGGCTTAACGAGCTGCGGTTCAACCTGGGCGCGTCCGGCTGCGCGGACGGCGTGATCGAAAACATCGCGCGCGCGAAGCGCGTCATCCCCATGGTGGGCATCGAGACGCCCATGACGCCCGAGCTGCACGCGCGCTTCCTCGAAAAGAAGGATGCGATACTCGCCACGGGGCTTGATTTCATCAACTTTGCGGAGCTCCATCTGAACCCCAACAACATTGGGAACTACATGGGGGAAAACATGGTCTGCCACCGCATGGGCTACATATCGCCCGTGTGGAGCCGCGAGCTGACGCTCGACATGATGGGCCTTGCGGACAGGGAGGACTGGGGCGTCGTGGTGCACGACTGCTCCAATCATACCAAATTCTCCCGCGACATGAACCTGCGCGCCAGGGAGGGCGGCTGGTTCGGCGCCAGCGCCTATGCGTGCGAGTTCGACCCGATCCCCTTTGAGGCGTTCCTGCCGGTGCTTGAGGACGATTCGTTCCCGTTCATCGAGGAAGAAGCGCTGCCCGAGGGTTACGGAGCGGGGGAGTGGGGCTGACCCCCATATCCCAATCAGTTTTGAACTGGAGGTACTTTGGCCATGCGATTTGGCATCAACACTTTGGACGAGTTCGACTTTGGCGGCAAGACGGTGCTCTGCCGCGTCGACATGAACCAGCCCGTCGACAAGGCGACGGACACACTGAAGAGTACGCAGCGCATCGCCGCCTGCGCGCCCACCGTGAAGGAGCTGTCCGACAAGGGCGCGAAGGTCGTGCTGCTGGCGCACCAGGGCAGCGACATCGAGTACAAGAATTTCTACAACACGCGGCCCCACGCGAAGGTGCTCTCCGAGCTGATCGGCAGGGAGGTCAAGTGGATCGAGGATGTCTGCGGCCCCACGGCGCGCGAGGCGATAAAGTCCATGAAGGACGGGGACATCATACTGCTCGACAACGTGCGCTTCTGCTCCGAGGAACAGACGCTGTTCGAGATGAAGCTGCAGCTCACGCACGAGGAGCAGGCGAAGACGCAGGTCGTGACGAAGCTTGCGCCGCTTGCGGACCTGTACGTATGCGACGCGTTCGCCGCGGCGCATCGCGACCAGCCCACGCTGTGCGGCTTCGAGCAGGTGCTGCCAAGCGCCATGGGCAGGCTGTTCGAGCGCGAGTACTGCGTCGTGTCCGAGCTCATGGAGGCGCCGGAGCATCCCTGCACGTTCGTGCTGGGCGGCAGCAAGATCTCCGACGCGTTCATGATGATGGAGACGGTGCTGTCCTCCGGCGCGGCGGACAACGTGCTGACGGGCGGCCTGGTGGGCCAGATACTGCTCGCAAGCCAGGGCAAGCAGATCGGCGCGGGCACGCTGGGCTTCATCAACAAGTCCGGCTACGGCGATTTTATAGAAAAGGCGAAGGGCATATACGCAAAGTACGCAGACAGGATACAGCTTCCGGTGGATCTGGCGCAGGTGGTCGACGGCGCGCGCTGCGAGGCGGAGATCGGCGCGATACCTGAGGATTTCAACGCCATGGACATAGGTTCGAAGACGGCGGAGAACTACCGCAGGACGATACTCGCCTCGAAGACGGTGTTCGCCAACGGCCCGGTGGGTGTGTTCGAGGAAGCCGCGAGCGAGCTCGGCACGAAGGTGCTGTTCGAGAGCATGGCGGAGACCGAGGCCTACACCGTGGTCGGCGGCGGCGACAGCGTCACGGCGGCCAAGAAGTACGGCGTCACGGACAGGCTGGGCTACATCTGCACGGGCGGCGGCGCGCTGATACGCTTCCTCACGGGCGAAGAGCTGCCTGTCGTCAAGGCGCTGCGCCACGCCGCGAAGGCGTTTCCGGCGGGAGCGTGATCGGCCATGAAGCTTGAATTTGGATTCGGCACGGGCGTGCAGACCGTCGAGGTGCCGGACAAAAACCTGCTGGGCGTGCTCATGTCCAACGATGTGCCGCGCGGCCTCATGAACGAGGAGGAGGTCGTGCGCGCGCTCAACGAGCCCATAGGCACGCCGCGGCTTGCCGACATCGTGCGTCCCGGCGAGAAGATCGCCATCGTCACAAGCGACATCACGCGCCCTTGCCCGACATACAGGATCATGCCGCCGCTGCTGGACGAGCTGTACCGCGCGGGATGCGACCCGAAGGACATCACGCTGGTGTTCGCGCTGGGCAGCCACCGCACGCAGACGGACGAGGAGCGCAGGAAGCTCGCGGGCGAACGCGCGTACAACGAGATACGCTGCGTGGACTCCGACAGGGAGGACTGCGTGCACCTGGGCGTGACCGACGCCGGCACCCCCGTTGACATCACGCGCGTGGTGGCGGAGGCGGACAGGCGCATATGCCTGGGCAACATCGAATACCACTACTTCGCGGGCTATTCCGGCGGCGCGAAGGCCATCATGCCGGGCAGCTCCACGCGCGCGGCGATACAGTCGAACCACTCCATGATGGTGCGCGAGGAGGCCTATGCCGGCCATCTCGAGGGCAATCCCGTGCGCGAGGACATCGAACAGGCCACGCGCATCTGCGGCGTGGACTTCATCGTGAACGTCGTGCTGGACGAGCACAAGCAGATCGTCAGGGCCGTGGCGGGCGACTGGATCAAGGCGCACCGCGAGGGCTGCAGATTCCTGGACAGGATGTATCTGAAGGAGATCGACGCCCGCGCGGACATCGTGCTGGTCTCGCAGGGCGGCGCGCCCAAGGACCTGAACCTGTACCAGACGCAGAAGGCGCTGGACAACGCCAAGCACGCCGTGAAGAAGGGCGGCACGATCATACTGATCGGTTCGTGCAAGGAGGGCCTGGGCGAAAAGGTGTTCGAGGAGTGGATGCTCTCCGCGCCGACCGCGCACAGCATGATCGAGCGCATAGGCCGCGAGTTCCAGCTGGGCGGCCACAAGGCCGCGGCCATCGCCATGGTGCTCGAAAACGCCGAGGTCGACCTGGTGAGCGAGCTGGACGATGCGTTCGTCGAAAAGATATTCCTAAAGCCCATGCATTCCGCACAGGAGGCGCTGGACAAGGCGTTCACGCGGCTGGGCAGCGATGCGACGGTGCTCGCCATGCCATATGGCGGCTCGACGCTTCCGAAGGTAAAGGGTTAAGCAAAGGCAGCGCCGGATCGACGATCCGGCGCTGCGGTGATATAGGGGATGTGGGGAGGCTGGGCGAGGCCCATACAGCTCCGTTGATGTGAATATTCGGATGAAATGAATGAGAGCATGCCGTGTGTGCGCCATCCGTGGTCCCCACCTGGTTCCGCGCATCGCACCTTTCCCGTGTTTTTGGTCGGCTACGGTCAGCATGTCCGTCCGGGGACGAAACGTGAACGAACCTGCTCTACAAGATCGGTACGCACAAACCATGCCCGGAGCGGCGTCCTGTCGACGCCGTCTCCGCGATAAGACATCGAATCGCCCGCTGTCGTCAGACCTTGATCCCCGAGCTGGCGTGACCTATTGGATCACGTTCAGCACAGCCACCGCGCCGAAGGCGCGGCGCGCAGCGTCCTTGACGGTTCTCCGCCTGTCTGCTAAACTGAAGCACACGGCGGCGTGGTAAGGTTTCGTCTTTGACCTCTCACCCGTCGCCGTGATACCATGCAAGCAGACAGGCGGAGGTTCGTCAGGGATGGCGGTCGGGCGAGGTACTCTGCATTTATCTTTACTCTGTGATGATCCCATTCGTCGACTTGTTCCGTCTATGTTCACACGTCGCCTGTTGCTGCGCACCCCCGGATGCATACTGCATATATCGACGCGAACGGGCGAGACAGGTCTCGCCCCTACAGGCCCCTATCGATGTGTATATTCGGATAAAACAAAACAGCTTCACCCCGCGTATTCCCCGGTGAACACCGCCTGCGCGGGCCCCGACATGAACATGTGCCCGCCCTTCGCCCAGCGTATGTGCAGGTGGCCGCCGGGCAGGTTGACGCGCGCCTCGCGGCCGCACAGCCCCATCGTGGCCGCCGCCGTCAGCACGGCGCACGCGCCCGTGCCGCAGCCCAGCGTGGGCCCGTCGCCGCGCTCCCACACGCGCACGTCGATGCCGTCGTCGGTCATGCGGCAGAACTCTATGTTCGCGCCGTTGGGGAAGACGTTGTGCTTCTCGAGCAGCGGCCCGAGCCAGTGGAACACCTTGTCGTCGGGATAGAGGTCGAACGTGACTGCGTGCGGATTGCCCATCGAGGCGCAGAAGAATGAGAGCGTGCGCCCGCCGATCTCCAGCGAAAAGCGGTTCTCGGGCATGGCGACGGGGATCTCCGCCGGTGCGACGCGCGGCACGCCCATGTCGCACTCTATGCCGTCGTCGGTGATCGTGGCGCGAAGCACGCCCGCCAGGGTCTCTATCGTCATCTCCGGCGCATCGACGATGCCTTGGTCCAGCATGGACCTGGCGGCGCAGCGCAGGCCGTTGCCGCACATCTCCGCCTCGGTGCCGTCCGTGTTGAACACGCGCATGCGCGCGTTCGCTTCGGCGGACGGTGAAAGCCAGACCAGTCCGTCGGCGCCTATGCCGTAGTGCCTGTCGCACATGGCGCGCGCCAGCGTGAAAAAACTCTGAGGTTCCGCCTCGACAAAACCGTTCACGACGATGAAGTCATTGCCGATGCCGTGCATTTTGGTGAATCGCATATGATCTCTCCGGCAGGTACAGTTTCAGCGGTGGACGTTGCGCCCTATGACCTTGGGGCGCAGCCTGACGATGTACATCACCAGCATGACCTTGAGCGCGACGTCGTACAAAAGCAGCGTGACGTTCGAAAGCACGATGAACGAACACAGCATGGCCCTGGACATCTCGGCGTACTCGTCCAGTATCGCGTCAAGGCCGAACAGCCTGACCGCGCAGAACAGCATGGCGCCCGCCGCGACGTTGAACACCAGCAGCTTCACGGCGATGCGCACAGGCCTTGCGCTGAGCTTACTGTCAAGCGTTTTCTTGAGCACGGGATAATAGCCCAGGAACGCGAACAGCAGCGCTGCTTCCTTGTCCGGCGAGAGCATGAGGCCCAGCAGCGCTATGGCCGCATAGGCGCTGAGCGCCCACTTCGCGCCGAACTCGTACAGCACGGGTAGCAGCATGATGCCGGCCAGCGCCGGCGCGGCAAACGTCTGCAGCGGCAACACGCCGCCCAACAGCATGACCGCCGTGCCCAGCGCCACCATCATGCTCGAAAGCGCGACCAGCCTGCTCTTTTCCCGCATAGACGCCTCCTTGGTATCCCGATACCGCTTGCATTAATTCGACGAATGAAGGAAAAATCCTGCCTTATGTCGAAACTTTTCAGCAGACCGAAGGAGGCGATCGCATGCTCTGCCTTGAGCGGTTTTCTTTCCCGGACGCGGACAGGGAGTTCGACCTGCTGCACGACGACTACAGAGGGAAGATGACGGCGTTTTCGAGCTACTATCCCTTTGGCGTGCTGTCGCGCGGCGGCGCGCTCACGCTCGAGTTCGAGCCCGTGACGGTACTGAGCGGCAGCAACGGCTGCGGGAAGACCACGGCGCTCAACGTGATGGCGGAGGCGCTGGGGCTCGCGCGCGACGCCGCGTACAACCGCACGGAGTTCTTTGGCGCGTATATCGCGGCGTGCCGCTGGCAGACGCGCGGCCCGGTGCCCGCGGGCAGCCGCATCGTGACCAGCGACGATGTGTTCGACTTCATGCTCGAGCTGCGCTACATCAACGACGGTCTCGACCAAAGGCGCGGCGAGCTGACGGCACAGTACTGGCAGGACAGGAACGCAGGCTTTCGCGTGACGTCGCTTGACGACTATGAGAGGCTCAAGCAGGTCAACAGGGCAAGGCGCATGACGCCGTCCAAATACTTGAAGGCGCGCATGATGCAGAACATTCGCACGCAGTCGAACGGCGAGAGCGCGGCGTTCTATTTCGAAAGCCGTATGGAGGACGGCCTTCTGCTGATGCTGGACGAGCCGGAGAACAGCCTGTCGCCCGCGCGCCAGCGCGCGCTGGCCGACGCGATCGTCGACAAGGCGCGCTTCTTTGGCTGCCAGTTCGTCATCGCCACGCATTCGCCCTATCTGATGGCCATGCGCGGCGCGAAGGTCTATGACATGGACGATGTCCCCGTGCGCGCGAAGCGATGGACCGAGCTGCCCGCCGTGCGCGAGGCCTATGCCTTTTTCAAAGAGCATGCCGACGCCTTCGAAAAGTAGATCAGCATCATGATTTAACGTTCAGTATGCCAAAACGCTTTGACAGCGTTTGTCATGATGTGTTATAATTATCTGTATCTATGGGGGGATATGCATTGAACCGTGCAAACAAGTTTTTGGAAGCCTTCAACGGCGAGGCCGCGCTGATCCATCGTCCCGAAAACGTGCGCTGGCTCACGGGCTACACCGGCGAAGGCTGCGTCTACATCTCGCGCACGCGCCAGGCCATCATAACGGACTTCCGCTACATCGAAGCGGCGGGGCGCGAGGCGCCCGAGTGCGCGATCGAGCGCACGACATCCGAGCGGAAGGAGCCGGCCGTGGTCGGGGAGCTGCTCTCCGCCGATCACGTCACCGCCCTGTCCATCGAGACGGACTACCTGACTTGGGACCAGGTCAAGGCGCTGGAGGCGGCGCTGCCGGTCGTGCGGCTGGACCCGCTCAAGGAGCTTCCGCAGACGCTGCGCATGATCAAGGACGACCATGAGATCGACTGCATACAGCGCGCATGCGAAATATCCAGCAAGGCGTTCGCGAACATACTTGAGCGCCTGAAGCCCGGCATGACCGAACGCCAGGTCCAGATCATGCTGGACTATGAGATGTTGTCGCTGGGCAGCGGCGGCAACGCGTTCGACACCATCGCGGCCGCGGGCGTGAACGGCTCCCTGCCGCACGCCGTGCCTTCGGACTATGTCATACAGATCGGCGACCTGCTCACGCTGGATTTCGGCGCGACCGTCGAAGGCTACTGCGCGGACATGACCCGCACGGTGGGCTTCGGACATATTGGAAGCGAACTGCGCGCCGTATATGACTGCGTGCTCAAGGCGCAGACCATGGCGCTTGCGGCCGTATGCCCCGGCGCCGTGTGCGCCGACATCGACAGGATCGCGCGCGACCACATCGAAGCCAGGTATCCCGGCGCATTCGGACACAGCCTCGGACACGGCGTAGGCCTTTTCATACACGAACAGCCCCGGCTTGCCCGGACCGACACCACGGTGCTTCAGCCCGGACACGTGGTCACGGTCGAGCCCGGCGTATATATCCCTGGTCTCGGCGGATGCCGGATCGAGGACACGACGATCGTAACGGAGCGCGGCATGATCGACCCGGTCACCGCGCCTAAGGAACTGATCGAGCTGTAAGACGACATCCACCACCAACGACCGATAAGTTTAGGAGGATCGATCCCAATGATCAACGCAAGTGATTTTCGCAATGGTGTGACCTTTGAGATGGAAAACGGCATCTGGACCATCGTGTCCTTCCTGCATGTCAAGCCCGGCAAGGGCGCGGCCTTCGTGCGCACCAAGCTCAAGAACATCGTC
>SVGK01000112.1 GCA_015056395.1 Clostridiales bacterium | reverse complement strand
GAAGGATCGGCGACGGGCGATGGGGTGATCGGATCACTTCCAATTCCCGTCGCCGACATAATCGTAGCAGACCGTAGGAGAACCGTCAAGGACGCCTGCGGCGCCGCGCCATAGGCGCGGTGGCTGGGATGGTGCGTGACTCGATGGTAGAGGGGGCACGTGGCTCGGGGCTCAAAGGTGATTGATCGGGGTCACGGGGTTACGGAGTTTACGAAGATTCGATAATCCCGGAGTTGGTTCGAATCTTCGCATAGTGTAAACCATGCTATTGCACTATTTGTAAACCATGTTGCTTCATACACATGGGGCGTTCCTACGGTGGAGCCGAGATGATTTTTCGTCAGGCGATACGGGACCGGAACACGCATCGACGGGGCGGACGCCATAAATGGCGTCCCTACGGCGAGGCCGACGTACATTCCCATCCCCGGCCATTGACTGTTCACTGTTCTCTGTTAACTGTCAACTGTCATCCGCCCGCCGACAACTCCTAACTCCTAACTCCTAACTCCTCACTCCTCATTCCCCGCCTTACCCTTCCTGCTTCTCCCTCTTCTCGCGCAGTATGAACTTAAGCGGCGTACCTTCGAAGCCGAACGCCTTTCTGAACTGCTTTTCGAGATACCGCTCGTAGGAGAAGTGCATGAGCGTCTGGTCGTTGACGAACATCACGAACGTGGGCGGGTTGGTCGCCTGCTGCGTCGCGTAGTATATGCGCAGGCGCCTGCCGGACGTGGCCGGCGGCTGCAGCGCCGCCTGCGCGTCTGCCAGTATGTCGTTCAGCAGGCCCGTCGTGACGCGGCGGCTCGCCTGCTCGTACACGCTGTCCACCGTCTCAAGCACCTTGTTCGTGCGCTGTCCGGTGAGCGCGGAGATGTAGAGTATGGGCGCGTAGGCCATGAACTTGAGCTCCTCGCGCACCTTCTGCGTGAACTCCGTCATCGTATGGTTGTCCTTTTCGATGGCGTCCCACTTGTTGATGACGATGATGGCCGCCTTGCCCTGCTCGTCTATGTAGCCTGCGATCTTGCTGTCCTGCTCGGTCACGCCCTGCGTGGCGTCGATCACCATGAGCGCCACGTCGCAGCGGTCTATCGCCGCCAGCGCGCGCACGATCGAGAAGCGCTCCAGCGACTGGTATGCGATGGCGCGCTTGCGGCGTATGCCGGCCGTGTCGATGATCACGTATTCATTGCCGTTCGGCGCGGTGAAGCGCGTGTCTATGGCGTCGCGCGTGGTGCCCGCGATGTCCGAGACCATCACGCGCTCCTCGCCCAGCAGCCGGTTGACCAGCGAGCTCTTGCCCACGTTGGGCTTGCCCGCCACGGCGATCTTTACGGTCCTGTCCTCTTCCTCCGCCTCCTCCGGCGCGGGGAAGTGGCTCGTGAGCTCCTCCAGCATGTCGCCGAAGTTCAGCAGGTTGACCGACGATATGCCGATGGGGTCGCCCATGCCCAGATTGTAGAACTCGTAGATGTTGTCCATCTGGCGCACGTTGTCGACCTTGTTCACCACGAGCATGACAGGCTTGCCGCTCTTCCTCAGCATGTCGGCCACGTCCTCGTCGTCGCCCGTCATGCCCTGCCGCCCGTCCACGAAGAACAGTATCACGTCGCAGGTCTCTATGGCGATCTCCGCCTGGCGGCGCATCTGGCTGAGCAGCGGGTCGTCGCTGGTGGGATCGATGCCGCCGGTGTCGATCAGCGTGAACTGGTGGTTTTGCCATTCACAGTCGGCATATACGCGGTCGCGCGTGACGCCGGGCGTATCCTCGACGATGGCGATGCGCGCGCCCGCCATTTGATTGAAGAACGTGGACTTGCCCACATTGGGGCGTCCGACGATGGCGACTAATGGTTTTGACATAAGGCCTCCGTTATTCATTGATCTGTTTGATATAATGACAGATGAAAACCAGGTCTGGGGTTTGTGGCAAATTCAGAATTCAGAATTAAGAATTCAGAATCAATAGCCGGATGCGAACTGCGAGGGCGAATCGAGATAGGGTAGTCGTCGATTCCTTTCGGGATGTGTTTTCTTATGAGGTTCAGCTGCATGGCGACACTTTCACTGTTTATCATTCCATGTGGAATCATATTTGTTCGCCCACTATTATATCAATGAAATCGTGAAGCGATTTCTACGACGATTCCGAATCCCGAATTCCGAACTCCGAATTATCCACAAGCGCCTGCAGCAGCTCTTCGCCCCTTCGTCCCACCGGCACGATGGGCTTGCCGAGGCGCTTTTCGGCTTCCTCGAGCGTCATGTCGTCCAGGAACGCGTCTCCCTCCGCGCGCAGCATGACCACGGTGATCAGCACCTTTTCGCAGTCGACGCCCTTCAGCTGGTCGGTCAGGTCGCCGCCCGTCACCAGGCCGGATACGGTGACCTCCTCGCCGAAGAAGCGGTTCACCACGGGCACGACCTCGACCTGTACGCCCGTGACGGGATGCGCCTCAAGCAGCCTGCGCAGATACGGCGCGGCCGATACGCCGCAGCCTATCGCGAGCCTTCGTCCGCCGCCGGGCTGCCGCATGGACGCGGGCAGCTCGTTCCACGCGTCGATGTATTCGGTGTAGAGCAGCCTTATCAGACCGACGCCGTCGTCGATCTGGCCGTAGTCCTCGTACTCCTCGTCCGAGGGGATCGGCGCGTCCGCCTGCACGTAGAACTCGTCCGAGGGGAACACGAACCGCGAGCCGCGCGCCTTGAGCAGCTTCGGCCGCCACCTGTCCGCGATCGCGAGCACGCCGCGCGCCTCTTCGCGCGTATACTTGCGCAGGGGAGCGAGTCCGTCGCGGTGCCCCGTCAGCCCTACGGGCACGAGCGCGAGCGACAGCGCGCCCTGGAGCGCGGTCAGCTCCTCGATCGTGCGCTCCAGCTGCGGCCCGTCGTTGAGCCCGGGGCAGAGCACGCACTGGCAGTGGAAGGTTATGCCGCCGTCCGAGAGCCTTTTGAGCTGCGGCATGAGCCTCGCACCGCGCGGCGTGCCCAGCAGCAGGGAGCGCAGTTCCGGGTCCGTTGCGTGTACGGAGATGTAGAGCGGCCCCGCGTGCCTGAGTATGATGCGGTCCAGCTCGCGGTCGGACACGTTCGTCAGCGTGACGTAGCTGCCCATCATCAGGCTCGTGCGCCAGTCGTCGTCCTTGACGCGCATGGTGTCGCGCACGTGTTCGGGGAGCTGGTCGACAAAGCAGAACAGGCACCGGTTGCAGCAGGCGCGCAGGCCGGACATCATGGGCGTTTCGAAGTTCAGGCCCAGCGGCGCGTATTCGCGCTTCGTCACGCGCACGGTATAAGGCGCGCCACCGCGCCTCAGGTCCATCTCCAGACGACGGTCCGCCGTGAGATCCTGGTAGTCCAGGAAGTCTATGATGTATGTCCCGTTGATCCTGAGCAGCTCGTCGCCCGCGCGGATGCCCGCGCGCGCGGCCGGGCTGCCGGGATCGACCGCCGTGATGATGTGCGCCATAACGTCTCCCTTTGCGCGGCATAAATTTCCATATTTATTATGCACGAAATCGGTATGATTGTCAATCGAAAATGCCGCCGGAAGCCAAATTCTTCGGTTGCAAACATGGGGAGAGGATGGTATACTTTGGGGGAATGAGGAAAATGAGTAATGAGGAATGAGTAATGAGGAATTGGGAGTTGACGGGTGACGGTTAACAATTAATAGTTAATGATTAACAGTTAACAGTGGAGGTGGAAATCGCTTCGCGATTTCTTTGATCCATATGGGGATGGGGGAGTGCGGCGTTTAGGACGAGGCAGCGTTCTTGATATGTCGCAGGGACGTTCCGTGGGGTGTCCGCGCGGCCATGCGATCCCGCTAAACGTTCGATTGGTCGAACAGACATCCCGTAGGGACGCCATTCATGATTAGGGTGTCAAAAGCCATTTGAGGCATCTAACGCTATACGGTATGCACAATTATCGTTAGATATAATGCGGATAATAGATGGCGATTTGTGCAATCCGTCATGAGTGAAACCGCAAAAACCCTTTTGACACTTGAATCATTCATGGCGTCCGCCCGCTCGAGCGCGCACCATTGTCCCGTTTCCGTAAATGATGTGCAGAGACGTGGCGGCGTGGACGCCGCCGCTACGGTTGCGTGTGTGACCCGCGTCCGCATGGCGGTCCGCCTGCACATCGGTCGACGAACAACGCCCCCGCAGGGACGCCATTCATGGCGTCCGCCCGCGTGAGCGCGCACTGTTGTCCCGTTTCCGTAAATGAAGTACGGGACGTGGCGGCGTAGACGCCGCCGCTACGGTTGCGGGTATAGTCATCCCGGCCATCCCTCCCGACCATCGCCCACAAACCATGAACAACATCCCTCATCCGGCTATTGATTCTTAATTCTGAATTCTTAATTCTGAATTTGCAAAGGAGCTTCCCATGCCCAAGACCTATGTCTGCGGACACCGCAATCCCGACACCGATTCCATCGTCTCCGCGATGGCCTACGCCGCGCTCAACAGCCTGCTGGGCGAGAAGGGCTATGTGCCCGCGCGCCTGGGCCACGTCAACGACGAGACGGCGTTCCTGCTCAAACGCTTCGGCTTCCAGCCGCCCATGATGCTCACGACAGTGCGCACGCAGGTGCGCGACATCGACTACGACCGTCCGCCCTGTCTGGGCGTCAACGTGCCCGTCAGCCACGCGTGGGAGCTCATGCAGCAGAACGAGAGCTACGCCGCGCTGCCCGTCACGAACGAGGACGGCACGCTCTACGGCATGCTGACCTCCGGCGGCATCGCCAGCGTGGACATGAAGGCGATCGCGAACCCCGTGATACAGGATGCGCCGATATTCAACGTGCTCTCCGCGCTGGAGGGGCACATCATCAACAGCGACGACGACGTGTTCGATTCGATCTCCGGCCGCGTGACGATCGCGCTGCCCGCGCCCGGCGCGCCGCTGCGCGGCGTGGGCAAGGGCGAGATCGTGCTCTGCGGCCAGCAGCCGGACGTGGTCGAAAAGGCCATAGAGATCGGCGCGAGCTGCATCATACTCTGCCAGAGCGACCTGGCCGAGCGATTCCGCGGCCTGTCGAGCGGGACCTGCATCATCTCCACGCCGCTTGACGCCTGGCGCGCCGCGCGCATGCTGTACCAGGCGACGCCCGTGGGGCGCGTGGCCGGCAGCGAGTCGCTGGTCTGCTTCCACCTGGACGACTTCCTGGACGACGTGAACGAGGCCGTGCTGGAGAGCCGCTACCGCAGCTACCCCGTGCTGGACGAGGAGGACCGCGTGGTGGGCACGCTGGGGCGCTATCACCTGCTGAGGCCCAAACGCAAGCGCGTGGTGCTGGTGGACCACAACGAGGTGTCGCAGAGCGTGCCCGGCCTTGAGCAGGCGGAGCTCGTGGGCATCATTGACCACCACCGCCTGGGCGACGTAGAGACGGGCTATCCCGTGTTCATGCGCAACGAACCCGTGGGCTCGACCACGACCATCGTGGCGACCATGTTCCAGGAGCACGGGCTCATGCCCGGGGAGAAGCTGGCGGGACTGATGGCCGCGGCCATCGTGTCCGACACGGTCATGTTCAAGTCGCCCACGACCACGCCGAGGGACGTGCGCATCGCCGAGAGGCTGGCGCGCATCGCGGGGCTCAAGCTTGACGAGCTGGGGCACGACGTGTTCTCCGCGCAGACCATGAACAAGTCCGCCGAGCAGTTGCTCAACACGGACTTCAAGGAGTTCCACATCGCTGACCACTACATAGGCATAGGCCAGGTCACCACGACGGACTCCGCCTCCATGCTCAAGCGCAAGTCCGAATTCCTGCAGGCGATGAAGAAGGTCAAGGAGAACCGCAGCTACGACATGATACTGCTGATGGTCACGGACGTGCTGCGCGAGGGCACGGAGCTGATCTACATAGGCGACGCGGAGACCGTCAAGCAGGCGTTCAACCTGAACCGCCTGCAGGGGCAGAGCGTGTTCCTGAAGGGCGTCGTGTCGAGGAAAAAGCAGATCGTGCCGGCGCTCGCGGTGCTGTGGGGCTGATGCGCGGAGGAAGATCGCACGCCTACGGCTGATCCGAAGCCCATGCCCTGCCCGAAACGATGTCGGCTGAGCCACAGGCGAAGCGGACGCGGCATGCCGCGTCCCTACGGGATGCCCATTCGCATGGATCGCGGCCATGCGCACGGTAGAAGATCGCGCCCGCAGCGGCGGCATCTACGCCGCCACATCCCCCGAGCGTTGCCCGGGGCCACGGGAAAACGGCTGATCCGAAGCCCATACCCTGCCCGAAACGATGTCGACTGAGCCACAGGCGAAGCGGACGCGGCATGCCGCGTCCCTACGGCAGATTTGGGTTTCGTGTAAGGCCCGAAACACCATCACTTTCCGCCCCCATCCGATCAAAGAGATCGCGCAGCGATCTCCACCGCCATTGTTAACTGTTAACTGTTAACTGCCGACCATACTCCCCGATTCCCGACTCCTCACTCCTAACTCCTAACTCCTCACTCCTAACTCCAGATCGTCCCTCCATTGTTCACTGTTCACTGTCAACCGTCAACCGCCAACCCTTCCCGATTCCTCATTCCTCATTCCTCATTCCAAAGGAGGTTTCCCCATGAACATCGGCATAGGCACATATTCCTTCGGCGGCATCGAGAGCTATCTGGGCCTGGGCGCGCCGCTCAGGGAGAAGTTCGCGCGGATACGGTCGCTGGGCTTCGACACGGTCGAGCTGCTGCCCGTCGACCTGGACAACGACCCGGAGGACGTGAGGCGCTGGCTCAGCGAGACGGGCCTGACCGTCACGTCCGTGCACGCGGAGCCCACGGAGGCGGTCGTCAGGAAGCTCGCGGCGCTGGGCGGCAAGGCGGTCATATGGGCCTCCAGCCCGTTCAACTCGACCGAAGAGGCCAGGGAGCTCGCAAAGCAGCTGGACGACATGGCGGACATGGCCGCGCCCTACGGCGTCAAGGTCGGCTACCACAACCACAGCCAGGAGTTCTTCGTGGACCAGGGCCGGCCCATCATGGAGACGCTGATCGAGTCCAGCAGCAAGTGCTTCTTCCAGCTGGACTGCGGCTGGGCGATGAACGCGGGCACCTATCCGCCCAGCTTCATACGCCGCTACCCGAACCGCTTTATATCCATACACGTCAAGGAGAACAGCCGCGTGCAGGGTCCCGGCCCGCGCCCGGCTTCGCGCCACGGCGAACAGCCGAAGTCCCCCTTCGCCAACGTCAAGGCGATGTCCATCGAGGAGAGGCAGAAGCTGCTGGACGCCTTCAACGCGCGCAATAACTCCCCCGAGGGCAGGAAGCGCTTCGAGGTGCAGTGCAGACTCGGCGCGCCGGAGAGCAACATCGACTGGCAGGAGATCAAGAACGCGCTGGACGAACAGGACTTCGAGGCGTTCTGGGTGGTCGAGCGCGAGGGCTTCTACGACGAACACGACAAGTGCCTGGCCGACGACTGCGCGTGGCTCAAGGCGCACATCAGGTGAGCATGGGGACCTTTGAAGGCAGGGTCGCCGTCGTGACCGGCGGCGCGCACGGCATAGGCCGCGCCATCGCGGATGCCTTCGCGCGCGACGGCGCAAAGGTGCACGTGATCGACATACGCCCGGGCGACGGCTGGTTCGTGGGCGACGTGGGCGACCCGAAGGCGCTCGAAAGCTTCGCGGAACACGTCGTCAGTGAAAGCGGGCATGTCGACTTCCTCGTGAACAACGCGCTGCCGCGCATGGCGGGCATCGATGCGTGCGACTGGGACACGTTCATGGACGCGCTCAGGGTCGGCGTCGCCGCGCCGTTCTACCTGACGAAGCTGCTCATGCCGCACTTCGCGCCCGGCGCGGCGGTGGTCAACATCGCCTCGTCGCGCGACCGCATGAGCCAGCCGCAGACCGAGAGCTACACCGCGGCGAAGGGCGGCATACACGCGCTGACGCACGCCATGGCGGTGAGCCTCGCGGGACGCGCGCGCGTCAACAGCATCTCGCCCGGCTGGATCGACACCGCCGAAAGCGGCCTCTCCGGACCCGACGCGCTGCAGCAGCCCGTCGGCCGCGTGGGGACGCCCGCGGACATCGCCGACATGGCGCTGTTCCTGTGCTCCGAGAAGGCCGGCTTCATCACCGGCGAGAACATCGTGATCGACGGCGGCATGACGCGGCTGATGATCTACCACGGCGAACACGGCTGGACGTACGCGGGGAACGGGGGCTGAGAGGGAAGCGTTTATACCCGATCGGGTATCATTTGTGTGGTACACGGCATATTATGCCCCATAGGGTACAATATGCCCTTTTTCTGTCGAGATTACCCCCGAAAGGGTATAAAATGACGATGAAGAGTAACGGCTGCACGACAAAGGTAACTGAACCCGTAGCATTGAACGTGTGGGCGTATTTCCGGCAGCTATCCGGCAAGGAAATTTTCGCGGCGGCGGCGTACAGGTATGATGAAG
>SVGK01000111.1 GCA_015056395.1 Clostridiales bacterium | reverse complement strand
CACCCTTCGTCGGCTTGTCCATGCAGCCTATGATGTTCATCAGCGTGCTTTTGCCGGAGCCGGAGGGGCCCATGATGGCGACCCATTCGCCCTTGTCCACATGCAGGGACACGTTGTCCAGCGCCTTGAGCTCCCCGTATATCTTAGAGACGTTTTTGATTTCAAGCAGGGCCATATGTCATTCTCCTTTCAACACCAGCGCGGGATCGATCGCCACGGCGCGCTTGACGGGCAGCAGGCAGGAAAGCGCGGCGACGGCCATGGACACGAGCACCGTCAGCGGCAGCAGCCAGAAGTTGAAGCGTATGTCCGAACCGAACACGTTCACGCTGACCACCTGCGCGAACACGAAGCCCAGCACAGCGCCCAATATGCCGCCCAGGCCGCCTAAGAACAGTCCCTCGCCCAGGAACTCCACGCGTATCGAGCCGTCGGACGCGCCCAGCGCCTTGCGCAGGCCGATCTCGCGTCTGCGCTCCGTCACGACCGCCATCATGGTGGTCGAAACGCTGACCATCGTCAGCACGAGCACGACCACCGTCACCAGGAACACCAGTGCCTGAAGCTTTGAAAGCACGCTGGTCTCCGACTTCGTCACGCGCTTGACAAGGCGCGCCGATACGCCCGGCGTGTCTGCGGTGATCGCCTCCGATTCCGCGGCCAGCTCGTCGGAGGAGCCGGACACGCTCAGCTCGACCACGTCCAGCACGTCCCTTTCGCCGGTGATCGTCTCGAGATCGTCCATGGACATGTAGAAGTAGTCCTCTTCCTCGCCGCCGGTCTCCAGTATGCCCGTCACGGTGAAGTTGAGCGTGTAGCTCGCCTGTGCGCCATCGTCCACGGTGACCGCCGTATTGAGCGCGTCGACCACGCCCTGCGAGGTCATGGTCGCGCCCGTCAGCGCGTCCACATCCTCGCCGAGCGCTAAGGGGAGCGTCTTCCCTATGAACTGCGATGTGAAGGGCTCTTCGCCGCACTTGCTGCCGATCTCCTCCGTCTGGAGGCTCGCGTCGACCGATATGCTCTCGATCGTCATGTCGGAGCCAAGCTTCGCCGTGACGTACACGGGGGCGTGGTTGTAGCCTTCCGCGCTTCCCTGTATCGAGTCCCCGGGCTTGTGCTCGGTCGAAGCCGCCTGCGTGCGGCCGGGTCGGTAGGTCAGCTCCACGATGCTGTTGGGCTTTGCGCCTATGGTATCCGCCACGTTCTTGCCCACGAGCACCTCGCGCTGCTTCTCCGGATAGGCGCCTGTCACGGAGAAGTACGGGCTGGTCTTCTGCACCTCTGCAAAATCCGTGCCCGCCGTCACGAAGGACTGCTGGCGCGTGACCATGTCCAGCCGCACATAGCGGTAAGGCGTCGCGCCGATCAGCTGGTCCGCGGGTATCTGTTCGAGCGCCTGATCCACGTCCGCCTGTTGCAGCGCGCCGTCCTCCGGCAGGAGTATCATGTTCGCGCCGTAGGATCTGAACTGCCTGGCCATCTGCCTGGGCACGTCGTAATACACGGTCACCAGCCCCGCAAGTATCGTCGCGCCTATGCCTATGGACAAAAGCGCGATCAGCATGCGGGAACGCCTGCGCAGCAGCGAAGCCGTGATCATGCGGAAAAACATCTTTCTCTTTGTCATGTCTGCCTCGCCTCCTCACGCCCTGCTGCCGTGCAGCACTTCGGCCGGATCCAGCCTGAGTATCATGCGTATGGCCGGCAGGCTGCCCGCGATCGTCACCAGCGATATCAGCCCCGCCACCAGCGGGATCACCATGGGCTTCATCTCGATGGACGCGCCGAACACCTGGCGCCCTATGAACTGCGCAAAGCCCATGCCGAGGAAGTAGCCCGCGATCATGCCGAATATGGCCGTGATCAGTATCTCCGCCATGACCGTGGCGGTGATGGCCTTGTCGTGCGCGCCGATCGCCTTGAGCAGGCCGATCTCATGTGAGCGCTCCATGACGCTGGCCGTGACCAGGTTCGATATGCCCAGCGCCGCGCCGACCAGGCTCAGCGCCGTGATCAGTATCATCAAAAGCTGCGTCTTGTCCAGTATCGCGCCCTCGCTCTCCGCGACCTGGCGCACGGCGCTGGCCACGCTTCCGGAGATCGCCTCCGTGATCTGATAGCAAACGGCACTCACATAGGCCGTGCAGTACCAGGTATCGTAGTCCGAACGGGAGAGCGCCTTGGGGTTCTGCGCCGCGCGGCGCGCCAGCTCGTTGTCGGGCGTCGTAATGGCGCTGACCTCTATACTTGCGACCTTTCCGTCCAGCCCCGCAAGCGCCTGCACGGCGTCCAGGGGCGCCCAGAGCTGCTCATCCGCGTCGTCGCCGCTGTCGAACACGCCCGCGACCGTCGCGGTGAAGGCGCCTTCATGGCCCGTCACCGTGAGCGTGTCGCCCGCGTGCAGGCCCTGCGCCTCCGCAAGCGCGCGGCCGATCATGACCTGCGCGCCGCCGCCCTCGGCCTGCTCGTCTGTCCACGCGCCCTCGGTGACGTCCCACCACGTGCGCAGGCCGCGCACGCCGGCGTCCAGCTCCTCACCCGTGGGCAGAGACAGATGGTGGTTGAACCACGTGCCGACCACCTGCGCCTCGCCGCCCGTGGAGAGCGAAGCGTTCACGGTGACGAAGGGCGCGAAGTCGCGTATGTTGAACGCCCAGAATATGGCCTTCAGATTGCCGATCTCGTCTTCCCTGAGCCAGGCCGTGGCCAGCGCGTCGTCCTTCTCGTCCTCAACATCGTATATGTCGGTCAGAAGGGACGAATCATTCGGTTTGACGACGATGTTCGCGCCGTAGGCCTTCAGCTCCTCGTTGACCTTATCCCCCACGTCCAGCATCACGTTGATCATGGAGGTGGCCAGCGAGGCCCCCAGCGCGATGGTCAGCGCGATCAACAGCATCTTGCTCCATTGGCGCACCAGCGCGCCGCGGATCATTCGAAACAGCATGGTCCCCTCTTCACCTCACTTGAATTCCTTCTCCGCCGCGTTGAGCGCGTCCATGGGTATCACGATGTTTCCCCCATCGACCTTGAACGCAAGCGGTATGGGATTGCAGCCGCCCGCAAGACCTATCGTGTTGATGTTCATCACGACGTCGCACTTCTTGCAAACGACCGTATCGCCGCGCTGATAATAGCCCGCCGTGCCGCACACGTCGCATGCGTCCAGGCCCACGCCGTAGGCGGCGGAGTTCGGCTTGCGTATCACGATCCAGCGCACGCTCACGCCGCTCTCCATCTTCATCTCGAACGCGTGCAGGTTCCCGTCGTTCACCTGCTCCAGCGGCACCAGTACCTGCGTGCCGTCATCGCTGACCAGGTACTCCTCGGAGGAAGGCGGCTCGACGACGCGGTTATCCGCAGCGTAGACAGCCGTGACGTTCACCGCCGCGATGACCAGGCACGCGGCCACCATGCCTGCCCAGCGGCGGTTGTGGCGGTTGTCCGCCTTGAGCCGCCTGCGCTGGGCCGGGTTGTCCCACGTCCCGCGCAGCGCGAAGCTCCGGAAGAAGAGCACTACAGGCGGTATCATCGCAAGCGCACCTGTCAGCAGTATGAAGAACGTCATGTTGTTGCCCACGAACATCGCAAGGTCCTTCTCGAAGGACATCTCGGGCGCGAAGGCGAGCCTCCACGGCCTGTGCGTGCGCCACGTGCGCAGTATCTGCCCGTAGTAGACCAGCGCGATGGCGGCGCTCTCCAGCGCGAGCGTGAGCCTGAGCACGTGCGTGCCGTCGCGCCCCGTCGCCGCGCCCTTTGCGTCGTTCCAGAGATGCTCGTCCGTACACACGCGCATCGTGCACTTATACAAAAACCGCGAATAGACGCACAGCAGTATGAGCGTCAGCGCCCATCCCACGAACCGCAGGAAGAAATCCACGGACAGCCAGCCGTTTCCGGCCGTGTTGAATTCCGCAGGCGCCCACATGATCTTCCACGCCTTGTAGAACAGCAGGTCTACGGAAAGCGCCGCGCTCAATACCGCGACGGCCGTTCTGCCGCCCATGCCCGCGCCCCTGCGCAAAAACAGCACGACGGCGATGAACAGCATTACGGCGATCGGCAGGCCCGCATAGAACGTGTACAGGTTTATGCGCACGTCCGGCGTGGACTTTATGGCGTGCATCACGGCGCGCACCGCGGCGGCCAGCAGGCCCGCGGCTATGCCCGCGCACATGATGACCCGGCCGCGCTTTCCGCACAGCAGCTTTGCATTTGCCAGCAGCAGCGTGATCAGCGTGACCGTGATGAACAGCTCCTGCGTGACAGTCCAGAGATAGTGAAGCATGGAAAACCTCCAAACGATTCGGAATTTGGAATTCGGAATTCGGAATTAATAGTTTTGAGGTCAGAGGAACATGAATGACGGCAGGTTTGCGCATTCATGGGGCGTGCGGCTCTCCCCGCAGAGCCGCACGCCCCATGACGTTTCTACGTTGTGAAGCGGATCACCACTCCTGCACGTAGTACTCCCAGTTGTCAAAGGTGACCTCGATCGGGTCCTCCCAGAAGCGGCCCTCGACGCCGGTCTCGGCATCGACGTGCAGCAGATAGCCGTTCTCAGCGGGGCTGTGGATGTTCAGCACGAGGCTGTACACGCCGTCCACGCTCAGCTTGATGTTCGCGCCGTAGTGGGGGCCGTCGGAAGCGGCCATGGGCATGAAGGTGCCTTCAGCGCCGTCCACCACATTGCCGTCAGCGTCGACGACCTTGTAGTCGATGCTCATATAGGGGATCCAGTCGCCCACGCCGTAGCCCAGCTCGTTCTCGTTGGCGGAGACGTCGGCTTCGATATGGATGTTGGCCTCTTCAACGGACAGGCCCGCTTCGGCTTCGGGCTCCATGACGACGGGCTGGAAATACACGGCCGCGATGTGGATGATGCCATCCGGGCCGACATCCTGCTCTTCGCCGATCGGGAACTCTTCAAAACCCTGCTCCTCAGCCATCGCGGTGAACGCGAACAGCATCGTCAGGCCCAACAGAATCGCAAGAAACTTCTTCATTTTCATGTCCTCCTTCTTTTTCCCTGGGAAGTACGGAAAACCAAGGTTTTGTATCGATGCGAAGGGAGAGGGCATGCGGGGAACATGCCCGCCTTCGTAAGGATAGCCATGGTTCAAGCGGCTTTGGCCGCGTACTCCTTCTTCAGTGTGTCGATCTTGCCGCGGTAGTGCGCTACCATGAACGTGACCAGCAGTATGATCGACAGTATCAGCTGCGGCAGCAGCGTCTCCAGGTACGGATAGATGCCCAGCACCTGCACCACGTCGTTCTCCGGCACGCCCGTGACATACAGCGTGCATTCGAACAGGCCGCCCTCAGCCAGCTCCTTGATGCCGGAGCCCAGGAACGCCACGCACATGATGGCCATCAGTATCGAAGTCGCCGTGAAGAACACCTTGATCGGCAGCCTTATGGACAGCTTCGTGATCGCCAGGTATACGAACACCATCAGGACGCAGCCCGCGCCGAAGCCCATCCAGACCATATCCGCGTTGCCCTCGGACAGCATGGGCTGATAGAACAGCACGACCTCCGCGCCCTCGCGGAACACCGAGAGGAACGCCGTGAACGCCAGCGTGAAAGCGCTGCGGCGCTCCACGGAGGACTGCACCTTGCTGTCGATGTAGCCCGACCACGCGGCCGCCTCGGCCTTGGAGATCATCCAGTTGGAGACGTAGAACAGCACGCACACGGCGATCAGCGCGGTGATGCCCTCGATGATCTCCTGCGCCATGCCCGCACCCGCCACGGCCTGCTTGACGAAGTACAGCACCGCGGCCGCGACGAAGCTTGCGACGATGCCCATCACGGCACCCGCATAGACGCTCTTCAGGCTCTTCGCGTTGCCGCTCTTGACCAGATACGCGATGATGGCCGCGATGACCAGTATCGCCTCCAGGCCTTCGCGCACGATGATGCCGAACGCGCCCAGGAACGTGAGCCAGCGCGGATCGGAAGGCTCCGCCGATTCGGCCGCCGCTTCCGCGGCCTGCGCCTGCTGCTCCGCCTTCTCCGCCGCCTCGATCTCGTCTATGGCGGAGGCCTTCGCATGCACGGACGACTTGACCTTCTTCAGCTGGTTTTTGTAAGCGGTGGGCTGGTACTTCTCGCCCTCCGCGATGCCCAGCGCCGCGTCGAACGCATCGTCTACGGTCCTGCGGTCGGGTATCGTCAGCGTGCTGTAGATCTTGTGGCTCAGGCCGGATTCCTCATAGACCGTGTAATAGGCCGTGTCCAGGTTGTCCACCGCCGCCTCGAAGTCCTTGCCCTTGTAGGCCGTCTGCGACGTCTCCAGCAGCTCGTCTATGGCGTCTGCGGCCTCCGTCCACGTGGCGTAGTGCTTTGCCGCGTTGGGGTCGCCCGCGATGTCGGCCCAGGGATCCTCATAGACCTGCTCTCCGTTCAGCCAGTAAGTCATCTCCGTGATCGGCTCGCCGTCCTTCGTGGCCAGCTTGTTGGCGTCCTCGCGGATCATCATCTTGAGCTTGTTGAGCTCCGTGCGCACCTCGGACTTCGTCTCGTCGTCCAGCTCCGTCTTTTTGACGGCGGCCTTGCAGGTAGTGTATTCGAGCTCTACGGCGTTCTTGCGCGGGCCGGACACATAGGACATGGTCTGACGCTCGAACCCCGTCGTCTCGTAGACCTTGAAATAGGCGTTGTTGACCGAATCATAGGCGGCCTTCGTATCACCCGCCAAATAGCTCTCGAACGCGGCGTCCAGATACTGGTCTATCCTGTCCGCAGAAGAGCCCCAGCGGTTGCCCTCTTCGTATTCAAAGGGCGTGTCCGCAAACGCGTCGAAGGGCATGGCGCAAAGCATCACCAGCGCCACGGCCAGCCACGCGAGCGGACGGCGGAAACGTTTCATTTTGCCGTACTTCCTTTCAGATAGGATCGCACTTGACATCAGTGTTGCCAAACAAAGTTAGTTTGGTCTTTCTAACGATCATATGTTAGCACTTTCTAACCAAACCGTCAAGGGAAGACTTTGTTAAAGTCCCTTCACCCGGGTTGAATCGACAGGGATTTCTATGCTATAATCCGACTCGTCCTGTGAGATCTGAAAGGAGTAAGAACAAAAGAAATGCGATTCACAACAAGATCCATCGCCAGGGCCGGCATCACGGCCGCTCTCTACTGCGCGCTGACGCTGCTTTTGCAGCCCATCAGCTTCGGCGCGGTGCAGTTCCGCATCGCCGAAGCGCTCACGCTGTTGCCTGTGCTGACCTGGTCGGCCGTGCCCGGCCTGGCCGTGGGCTGCCTGCTTGCAAACATGCTGGGCGGCGCCGTCTGGTTCGACGTGGTGTTCGGTACGCTGGCGACGCTGCTGGCCGCCGTGTGCACGCGCGTGCTGCGCGACCGCCTTCCCCTCGCCGCGGCGATGCCCGTGCTCTTCAACGGCCTGATCGTGGGCCCCGTGGTCTACTTCGGCTATGTCAAGGCGCCCGCAGACGCGATCGCCTGGCCCGTGCTGTTCAGCACGATAGGCACCGTCGCGTTCGGCGAGGCGGTCGTCTGCTTCATACTCGGGCTCGGCCTGATCACGCTGCTCAAAAGGGCCCCCGAATCCCTCTGGGAGGATTGAGCAAGCACTTTCCCACACGACGCGCGAACAGCGTTACGGGACACCTCCACGCACGTAAGACGTGCCGACAGTTCATTTGTACCTTCCTGTCGTTAAGCAAAACCGGGACTATGATCAGGCGAAGCCTTACGCTCTGCCCATTCGGTCCCGCATATCGCAGGGCTTTTTATTTTGCCGAAACGCAGGAAGGCGCACGTGGACATCGTAGTTTTTTTCCATGCGGCCCTTTCAATCGCACCCGTTCTGTGGTAAAATGATGGCGGTGAAAACCGATATCATAAGGAGGGTGTTACCATGAAAAAGCTTCTTTCCCTGCTGCTTGTGCTCATGCTCGTGCTGACCTGCTGCGCCCTGGCCGAGACCGCCGGTTACGAGGAGACCGTCGTGACGCTGGACGGCGGTGAATACGAGATCCCCGCGACCGTGTGCATGCCCACCGCCGAAGGCACGCATCCCGCCGTGGTCATGCTGCACGGCACCGGCTCCACGCGCGACGAGGCCGGCGACGGCTACAAGTACGCCGCGCCCGTGCTGGCCGAGAAGTACGGCATCGCCACGATACGCATCGACTTCCCCGGCAACGGCGATTCCACCGCGGACTACATGCTCTACACGTTCAAGTCCGCCGTCGCGGACGCCACCGCCGCGGCCGAATACATGGCCTCTCTGGACAACATCGACGGCGATAAGATCGGCGTGATGGGCTGGAGCCAGGGCGGCACCGACGCGCTGCTTTGCTGCGCGTGGAAGCCCGAGACCTTCAAGTCCCTGGTGACCTGGGCGGGCGCGCCGGACATGAAGCTGGACGGCTTCTTCTCCGAGGAAGACTACAATGAGGCCAAGGAGAACGGCTTCTTCGTGATGGAGTTCGACTGGCGCGACAGCCTGAACGTCAGCCTTGAGTGG